>JAFTPW010000248.1:0-8627 GCA_017463075.1 Clostridia bacterium | reverse complement strand
GCATTGCCGTCACACGCGGATCTCCGGGATTCATGTTGAACAGCAGAACCAATTGCTCCAGAATCGGAAGAAGGGGATTGTCGGAGGTTTCAAAACGATAAATCCACGGCAGGATGATGCCGCCAGAGGATGTGCGCTTGTAGTCAATGAGGAAGCCGACGGTTGTGTGCCGGTGATAATCAGGACTGGTGAAATCGGATTCTTCATCGTATAAGGACACAATCACGCTGTTTGCCGGAACCGTCATTTCCTCCTTGCCCTTCCGGATATGGGAGTTGCCTGCAAGGATGTAGGTGATTTCGATGAGAACCGGGTTCGGCTTCTTATGAATTTTATACCGATCCGTGTCATACCGGTGAGCATAAATGACACGGGGCATGGATTGGAAAGATAACTGAATTTCATCCATAATTTATCAATTTCCTGCTTGAAATCTGTATTCTCTCTGTGCTTTGTGCAGCTATACTATAACAAAAATCCACTTGCACGGCAAGTAGGTACGATAATTTTAACGCAGATTTGTCCATAGATATCCGTTTTTTTCGTAGACAAACAAAATCATCCCTGTTATACTGGTAATGCCATCACGCAGGATTTTTACAAACCATGCAGAATCAGGAGGTATCTATGCTTCATCTGCCAAAAATGAAAGAGGCCGTTCTCATCCGCCCAAGCGGGGAATACGGAATGCCGGAGCTGCTTCGCTACCGTTCCTATCGTACGACTTATGAAAAAACACCGCTGTCAGCAAAAGCAGCGGCACTAAAATATGTATTTGAAAACTATCCCGCTCATGTGTATGAATACGACCGGATTGCCGGATCCCGTTACGGGACATTCATCGAAAATCCGGATATGCTGGAGCTGAGACGGGCGCGGGATATCTGCGGTTCCTACGGTTCTCTGGGCTTCTGGACCAATGCGGACCATTATGCACCCGGTTATGAACGGTTTCTCCGTGACGGAATCGACGGAACCATGAAGCGGATCGAAGAATCCCTCATCCGCAATGGGAATGACCCGGACAAGAAGGAGTTTCTCGAAGCACAGAAGCTGGTACTGGAAGGATTCGCCGTATATGTCCGCAATTATGCAGCAGAAGCGGCGAATATGGCTGAACGCACGGAGAATCCGGACTGCCGCAGGGAGCTTCTGCAAATGGCGGAGGATCTGACGTTCATATCCCGCAGTGCGCCGGTGACGCTCCGTCAGGCTCTTCACCTTGTGACACTGATCCATTTTTCCTTCTACTTCCAGAACAAATACGCCATGGCTCTCGGGCGGATGGATCAGTATCTCTATCCCTACTTCCGGCACGACATGGATGCAGGAATTCTCACCGCAGAGGAAGCGGAGGATCTGTTTGCCTGCACCTTCATCAAGCTGACGGAAGCACGATGGACGGGCGGAGACGATACGGTGAACATCTGCATCGGCGGCGTCACTCCGGACGGAGAGGAAGGGATCAACGAGCTTTCCTATATCATCCTTCACGCCGTACGCGACTGCAATGTGCCGGGGCCCAATCTGTCTGCCAGACTGCACGAGGGTATGCCGGATCGCTTCCTCGACGAATGCCTTCAGGTCATCGGCACGGGACTGGGATATCCCGCACTGATGAACGACCGGGTCAATATTCCCGCACTGACACGGCACGGATATGCCATGGAGGACGCACGGAATTACTGCTTCGTCGGATGCATCGAAAACTTCATCCCCGGAATGCAGCCCGCGTGGTCCGACGGCAGGTTCAATATCCCGCAGATGCTGGAAGCCGTATTCTACCGCGGTCCGTCAAAGCTGGACTCCCATTTCCTCGGACTCGACACCGGTTCGCTGGATGAGATGAAAACCATGGCGGACTTCATGAACGCTTTTGAAAAGCAGATTGCCTTTGCCGCAGGTGAATATGCCGCTGTCTTCAACAATGAAAACGGACGCTATAACTACCGGAACTACGCCGAGCCTTTCATGTCCCTGTTCTGTGACGACTGCATCGAACGCGGCATGGACATCAACTGCGGAGGTGCAGTGTATCCGTCCGTTCACGGTGTGGGATGCATGGGAATCGGCACTGTCACAGACTCCCTTGCGGCGGTGGAAAAGGTAGTGTATCAGGATCGGAAGTGTACGCTGACCGAGCTGAGAGACGCCATGAACGTCAATTTTGAAGGATACGAAACCTTGCAGGCTCTGCTGAAATCCGCACCCAAATACGGAAACAACGATGATTTCGCCGACAAATACGCCGTCTGGTTCGTTGAGTATATTGACGAGGTTTTCAGCAAATACTCCACCCGTGACGGAGGCCCCTTCTATACCGCCATCGCCAGCAATACCCAGAGCGTATCCGCCGGACATATCACCGGAGCCACACCCGACGGACGGAAAGCAGGTGTTCCGCTGTCCGATGCCGCATCTCCTACATACGGAGCGGATCAGAACGGCCCCACATCAGCATTTCTTTCCCTTTGCAAGCCCGATTACCGTCTGGTTTCCTGCGGTACGGTCGTCAATCAGAAATACACCTCCGATATGCTCAGCGATCCCGTCAAGCGTACGGCACTGACAGCGGCAATCAAGGCGTATTTCCGGCTTGGAGGACAGGAAGTGCAGATCAACTGCGTCTCCCGTGAGACTCTGAAGGACGCCATGGCTCATCCGGAAAATTACGGCAGTCTGGTGGTGCGCGTCTCCGGCTTCAGTGCATATTTCACCTCACTGGCGCGGGATGTGCAGGAAGATATTCTCCACCGCACCGAACACAGCGAAATCTGAATTACCATACAAAGGAGCAGAAATATGAACGCAAAATGCGCAGTTTTTATGGGACACAATGTTCCTTTTGAAATCCGGGAATATCCGGTGACGAAACCGCCGAAGGGGTACGGGATGTCCGAGCTTCTTGCCAGCGGTGTATGCGGAACCGATCTGCATATCCACACCGGACGTCTCGGCGGCGAAAAAGAAACCGTCATCGGTCACGAATTTGTCGGCAGACTCGCGGACTGTGACCCTGAGGAAGCGGCGGAATACGGACTTGCCGTCGGAGATCACGTGATCGCGGATATCGCGGTGCCGTGCGGTGAGTGTCCGCTGTGTCTGGCAGGGGATGACGCCAACTGTGTGCGGATGCAGTGTACCAATGCGGATCACGTAGATCATGCGCCCTATCTGTTCGGCGGATATGCGGAAGTAAACTATACGCCGCTTGCAAATCTGATTAAAATCCCCGACGGACTGGATCCTCGGATGGTCTGCACCTTCGCCTGCCCCGGTCCCACAGCAATCCACGGATTTTCTCTGGCAAAACGCGCCAATATTGATGTGAAATCCATGAAAACCGCAGTGGTGCAGGGACTCGGCCCCGTGGGTATGTTCGCGGCAATGTATCTCTGCGCCGTCGGGGTGGAAAAAGTCTACGCGGTATCCGTGGGTACCAATCCGGCACGGGAAAAGCTGGCGGCGGATTTCGGCGTGACCAAAGTCTTCCGGCTGCATGAAGACGCCACGGAAGAAAGCATGACGAAGGAGCTGATGGAGGTGACCGGCGGACTGGGCGTGGATCTGGTGTTTGAAGCATCGGGCGCACCTTCCGCTGTACCGGTCGGGATGAATCTGCTTCGGAACCGCGGGGTATATCTGGTTCCCGGGCAGTATTCCAACCACGGCGATATTGCCATCTCCCCTCAGATGATTACGTTCAAGGCACTTCAGATTCTCGGCTCATCCCAGTATTCGGTTGCGGATGTCAAAGAATATCTGGCATTTCTTGCCGCTCACCCGGAACTGCACGGGAAAATCGCGGCTCTGGGCACCGGATACACAGTGGAAAACGTGAATCAGGCATTTGCGGACGCGTATGCCGGGCGGAATATCAAAACCATGCTGGTACCGGCGGAATGAGGCGGATGTGAAAGCTGAAAAATACCGTATGTCCGCAGTCCGGGCAATCTCCCTGCTTCTCATTCTGTCCTTCCTTTTCACAGCCTGCAATACGGACACCTCCGATCCGGCAGATGTGCTCCCTGATACGGAGAGTGTCGAATCAGCCGGATCCGGGCTTGTCGTATGCGAAAACGGATCAACCGATTTTACCGTCATCCGCGGCGAGCTTGCCGATGACTGCACGATTTCCGCCGCATCTGCGCTCAGAACCAGACTCAGTGCCCTTTTTCATACGGAATTCGGCATCGGAACGGACTGGGTCAGCAGCGGTGCATCGGTTCCCACGGACACCTGCGAAATTCTGATCGGCGAGACGAACCGCAGTGAATCCATAGCAATGAAGGAAGACCTGAACTTCAAGGGATACCTGATCCGCGTGACAGAAAACAGAATTGCCGTCATGGGATCGAACAAGGCTCTTCTGACGGAAGCACTGCAATATTTTTGCGAGGAAATACTTATGAACACAGAATACAGCAAAGACGGGAAAACCGTGCTTCCCGCAGGACTTGAAATCAGACATGAAACCTCTCTCAGATTCGGATTCAGCCTTTCCGAAGCTCTTGAAAACGGCGGACAGGTGCTCGGCAGTATCGAGGAGGTCTTCAACTACCCCTGTCAGGATGGATTTACCGCCGCACAGGGAGCCGCTGCTGACGGTACGCATCTGTACATCGTCATGGGCAAAAGCGAAAACGGAAGAGAATTCGGACGTATTGTCAAGGTCGATATGACAACGTGGAAAGTTGAAAAGGAAAGCGAAACCCTGCCTCTGGATCACGGCAACGATATGGCATATGATTCCGCACGGAACCGCCTTGTTGTTACCAATATGTATGACAACATCATCACCATTCTGGATCCCGAGACCCTTGAGATTACCGAAACCCTCCGGCTGAACTTCGGTACCTACGCCGCCGCATACCGGGATTCCAAAAAGCGTTTTGTCTTTGCCGGTTACGGAGCGGCTGAGGGACTTGTTGTTACAGATGAGGAGTTTCAGATTCTCAGCACATTGCCGCTCGCTTCCAGTCCCGGATATGTCGGTCAGGGAATGGACGCCGATGCCAGCTATATCTATGTGCCGCTGAGTCCGGATTTCGGATCGGATGACAACATCATTCAGGTCTACGACTGGAACGGCGTGCATTACGGCAATATCTCCATCCCTTCCACATGGGAGATCGAAACCCTCTTCCATGTGGGCGATCAGTTTTATGCACAGTTCAACCACTCCGGTGCGACGATATGCAAACTGGATTTTTACGAAAAATTCCAATAATCACACGTGAGGTAACCTGAAATGAGTGAAATTTTCAGAGGAAAGGGTTCTCCGGAAATGCGTGAAGAGCTGATCCGTTTTCTTGACATGGTATTCGGCTTTACAGAAAACGGGAACAATTTCCTGAAACTCCATCCCAAGCTCTATAAAGAGGAATACCGCCCCTGCGAAAACAACTATATCATAACCGAGGACGGTGCAATCAAGGCGGCAGTCGGTGCATACGACACTGTTCTGGATGTAAACGGCGAAAAGCTCAGGGTCAGAGGCATCGGTAATGTGGCGGTTCATCCCGACAGCCGGTCAAAGGGATATATGATCGACTGCATGGAGCGTGCCCTCGCTGATATGGCGGCGGACGGATGCGACATTTCCACCCTGAGCGGTCAGCGTCAGAGGTACATGTACTTTTCGTACGACAGAGGCGGTCCGGAATACCGGTTCAGCATCACTTCTTCCAATGTACGGCATGCATTCCGGGATGTTCCTTTCACTGCGCTCGATTTCATCCCGGTCGGTGAAGGAGATACGGAGCTTCTCGGAAAAATCACCGCGCTTCACAATACCCGTCCTCTCAGGATGATCCGTCCCGACGCCGCTTTTCCGGATATCGCACGGACATGGGGATCCGAACTGTACGCCATTGTCAAAGACGGGGAATGCATCGGTTATTTCATCGGCAGTCTGAATGAGCTTACCCTTGCAGATCCCGCCGATTTCGATGACGTCATCCGGAATTACACCGCTGAAAAAAGCAGTGTGCAGCTGAAACTTCCCATGTGGAACAGGGAACTTGCCGCCAGAGCATTCCGCATCTGCGAAAGTGTGAGCATGGAGGATTCGGAGCAGTTCACGGTATTCCATTATCAAAAAGTCATAGGCGCGTTCCTGCGGTTCAGGACGACTTACGAAACTCTCCCGGACGGCGAATGGACGGTTCTGATTCATGGCTGTGCGGGGGATGAAAAACTGCGGATCACCGTAACGGACAACACCGCGGACGTCGAAGTATATGACGGAGAAGCGGAAACGGAATTGTGTCACACCGATGCGATGTCCCTCCTGTTCGGACTTTATTCGCCTCAGCGGGAAAGTCTTGCCGCACCGGTGAAAAACTGGCTGCCGCTTCCGCTGTTTGTGGAAAACGCAGACCGGGTGTGATGCCGGAACCGCAAAGCATGCGGACAGAACAAAAAGCTCCCGAGGAATGGATTCACGCGCAGATTTATCCTGCCGCTTTCCTCGGACTCGGAAAACGCTTGTACGCACTCGATCCGGCGCGGTGAAAGAAAAAGAAGGAACCCTGAGCGATGTCTCACAGGTTCCTTTTGTTATGCTTTACAGATTCACAGGCAGGTGGTCGGAGATCTCTCCTTTGTTCAGTCTTATCACAATTCCAAGTGGAAGAATCTGCGGAAGCTGTCCGTCTCCCCTTTCAACAACGAGGCGCAGGTGGGCGAACATATGCCTGCGGTCAAGTTCACCTATTTTTGGACGCTTGTCTCCTTAGAACCAGTTTTTCAGCGTGTTGATGCTGCCGATTTCGTTCAGTTGTAACAAGGGATACAATATTGTAGGAAACTTTCCGCCGCCATTTCGCCGATATTGTTAACACGGCTGGTTCCGTCTGAAGCCTACTACTTCGGCTGCTTCCTTTTGTTAAAAATGCAGCAAAAAAGCCTTGGATCTTTAAGACACCAAGGCTTTACTCGATTGCGGGGAAGGGATTTGAACCACATGACCTCCGGGTTATGAGTTCTATTGTTGTCGTTAAGTGTGTTTCAATATCGTACAATATAATGTAGAAAAGCAAAGAAGCCTGATGTTAAACGTCTGGCTTCTTTGGGTTTATTTGAGGGCATTTTTATAGCGTAGTTGAATTTTTGTTGAACTTAAAATTGGGTATAAAACTCTGTTGCAAAGGCTTGTTCAGTGTTCTTTCTTGTGTGTGGGGTGTAGTGCGAGTAAGAGATTAAATACCAGATGTAGCCCCACAAGGTCGATCTGCTCCAACATGGCATTGATCCTCCGGCGGTATGCCGCTTCTGCGCTCTCAGGATCGCGTACAGCGTGCTTAATTTGCTCTTGGGTTGTGCGTGGTGTTTTCATGAGAATTCTCCTTTTATTTATTCTTGACACCGTCATCGGAACGGTGTATAATATTACTTGCCCGGTAACGGTGCGCGGCTCTTACACTTTGCTTTGGTCGGCGGTTGTGTAAGGGCTTTTTCTTTATGCGTTGATAAGCTGAACCTGAGACTCACCGAAGAAGCAATGAATCCGGGTGCCCTTCTTGGTAGTGGGGTCGAGGTAATTTGCCTTGAACAGAGCTTTGCTTTCGTGGATCACTTCAAATCCGAGAGCCTGCCAGCCGCTCCACGTGTGGGTGGTTTCGGTAACTCCTGCCGCTTCCTTGGCTGCGTTGTAAGTCTTGATATTCGCCCACGCCATTCTGAGGGCGGTACTGAAGCTTACGGGACCTTTGCGGAATATCCGCCATGCATCGCGCATGATCTTACTGAGATTGTACTTCATGTTGTTTCTCCTGTTGTGATATTGGGTTGTGGGAGCCGGTGGCGTTCAAGCATCTAATCCCTTGGGATGTCTCAATCTCCCCTGATCCAGTCCGGCGTTTCCAGAGCACTCTTTGTTGTCTGCCCTTCCTCATCATGTGTCTATATTATAGCACACTTATTAAGTGGTTTCAAGCGGTAGATTGCACGAATTATTAAGTGGTTTTTTGTTCAAAACGCCACTTGTTAAGTGTGCCGGTTTGGTGTATAATTGTCTTGCAATAATCAAATTATAGGATGGTGATAGCATGACAAGAAAATACACAGAAGCACGAAAAGAAAACAATCGCAAGTGGGACGCAGCCAATCTGGATCGTATTTCAATAGCAGTTGCTAAAGGTAAGAAGGACGAGGTCAAAGCGGCTGCGGAACGTTCCGGATTGTCAATGAATCAGTACATTGAAAAAGCTATTGACGAAAAAATGGCAAGAGATTCCGGCGAAGAAGAAAATCCCTCTTGACAAAATGGGATTTATCACATATAATATAGTATATAACACATAATAAGGATTGACATGGGACAATTTGAAGTTGAATTCTACGAGAAACCTGATGGCACATTTCCGGCGGAGGAATTTATTTTAGCACAGGATGTGAAAATGCGGGTGAAATTGTTCCGTCTGCTTGAATTGCTTGAAATCGAGGGGAACAATCTGAGAGAGCCCTATTCAAAATCACTCGGAGAGGGAATATTTGAGATCAGAGCAAAACAGGGGACGGACATCACACGGGTGCTGTACTTCTTCGTGGTGGGAAAGAAAATCATACTCACCAACGGTTTTGTGAAGAAAACACAGAAAACGCCGCCGCAGGAGATTGAAACG
>JAFTPW010000247.1:0-3392 GCA_017463075.1 Clostridia bacterium | reverse complement strand
TCCGCGTCCGCCATGCCGTAGAGCGTGCCGATCGCGCAGAGCCGGTCCGTGTCGAGCAGTGCGATTTCGCTCCGGCGAACCTGAAGTGCCAGCTCATCGTGGGTGTGGTCTCCCCAGGGAAGTGCGCCGCGGAAAATCTCCTGACCGGGCTGCCAGACGGGGCGTTCTGCGGTGGTGATATTTTCAAAATAATCGCGGATCAGGGAGAATTCGATGTGATCGCCGTGTACGCCGGGATTTGCATGCCAGCCGAGATCCTGAAAATACATCCCGGTCGGGTGCTCGATTCCGTTTTCCGCGCAGGTCTGCATCCATTCGGGCTTCGCGTCCCGTGCCTCCGTGGCGTAGACGTCGACGAGTCCTTCGCAGGAGTAGCGCGGGATCGTCGGGATGGAGGTGCCGTCGGGTCCGGTCCAGTCCACGGTCTCAGCGGGATAACCTTCGCAGTAGCCGCCCCATGCAGTCGACGCGTCCTTGAGCGAAGCGCGTTTGTATCCGAGCTGACGGAGAATCTGCGGGAGCGCACTTGTCCAGCACGGCTCCTGCACCGCGTAGGTATCGACGCTGACAAAAGGGAAGTGCTCCTTCACGATTTTTCTGCCGAGGATGAGGTGGCGGATGTTGCTCTCGCCGTCGGTGATCCAGCCGTAGGGCTGTGCGTAGCTTCCCGCGACAATCTCCAGCCGCGAGCCGTCCCGCAGAAGTTCGCAGAGCTCGTCATACGCCCGGGGATCGCGTTCCCGGAGATAGTCCCACGACACGGGTTCCACGTCAATGCTCAGTTTCCACCCGGGATTGCGTGCGAGTGCGTCAAGGATGTCCCGCCACGATCCGAGCGGCATATGTCCGCGGATACCGCCGTGATAGCCGTCCATGTAGTAAACATTGTTCATGCGTGCCTCCGTTTGTTTTTTGTTACCATTATACAAGAAAATGGAGTACAAATCAAGCCTGTAATGCGGATTTCACACGGAACACGAACGGATTCTGAAGCCGAACGGCAATATTTTCTTAAATAATCATGCATTTTATTGAGACTTTTTTCAGAAAAGGTATTGACATATCAGAAAAAAGTGGTAAAATATAGAATATATAAAATTGAAAAGCGTTCGAGCAGAATAAAGTAGGACGGATGCGTCGTCTCAGAGAGTTGCCGGAAGGTGCAAGGCAATGTCGGTCTCCGTGTGAAGTTCCTTCTGCAAGCTGTGTGCTGAACTGTCCCATTGGCTCAAGTAGGTACAACGGGTGCGACCGTTACATCGCCAAGACTTTTAAGCCTTATAAGGTTCTGACTGCGAGGTCAGTACGAAAGCAGAGTGGTATCGCGGAAAATTTCGTCCCTGTATTTTTATACAGGGATTTTTGTTTTCAATGCGTATGCTCTGCCGGCGGGCAAAACAGTCAAATCTAAATTAGAGAGGAAATCTGAATGAAGAAAATTCTTTCCGTACTTATGGCGGCACTTCTCATCGCGGCTGTGTGTCTCACTCTCGCATCCTGCGGCGATGACGGCAAGTACACCATCGGTATCTGTCAGCAGATGCCCCATGCCGCTCTCGACTCCGCAACACAAGGGTTCAAGGATGCACTCACCGAAGAACTGGGAGCTGAAAATCTCACCTTCCTCGACCAGAACGCACAGGGTGAATCCACTGCCTGCACCACCATCATCAACGACTTTGTGTCCAAGAACGTCGATCTGATCCTCGCGAACGCAACCACCGCGCTTCAGGCCGCCGCAAACGGTACCCCATCCATCCCCGTGCTCGGCACTTCCGTTACCGAATACGGCACTGCGCTCGGCATCGAAAACTTTGACGGTCTCGTGGGTTCCAACGTTTCCGGCACCTCCGACCTTGCGCCCCTCGATCAGCAGGCGGCAATGATCCTCGAACTGTATCCCGACACCAAGACCGTCGGTCTGCTTTACTGCTCCGCGGAACCCAACTCCGCATATCAGGTCAAGGTTGTCCGTGAAAACCTCGAGGCTTCCGGCGTGACCTGCACCGAATTCCCCTTTGCTGACTCCAATGACCTCGTGGCTGTATCCACTGCCGCTGCGGCCGCTTCCGATGTCATCTACATTCCCACCGACAACACCGCCGCTTCTTTCGCTGAATCCATCAACGGTGCGGTTCTTCCCACCGGTACTCCCATCATGGGCGGCGATGAGGGCATCTGCTCCGGCTGCGGTATCGCTACTCTCTGCATCAACTACTCCGACCTCGGTTATACCACCGGCAAGATGGCCGCAAAGGTTCTGACCGGCGAAGCTAAGATCGAAGAAATGCCCATCGCTTACTCCGAAAAGTTCCAGAAGGTTTACAATCCCGTGAACTGCGCGGAACTCGGTGTTGACATTGCCGCTCTCGAAGCCGCAGGCTACACCGCGATCGGCTCCAACTGAAAATAATTTATTTCTGAAAGGAAATACCATCATGAAAAAGACACTCTCCATCATCCTCGCCGCCGTTATGGCTCTCACCGCCTGCATCGGCTTCACTTCCTGCGGCGCATCCGGCTCCTACACCGTCGGTATCTGCCAGCTCGTTCCCCATCCCGCACTTGACGCCGCTACCCAGGGCTTCAAGGATACTCTGATCGCAGAATTCGGCGAAAACGTAACCTTCATCGATCAGAACGCACAGAACGATACCACCGCCTGCACCACCATCGTCAACGACTTCGTTACCAAGAACGTTGACCTCATCATGGCAAACGCTACTCCCGCTCTTCAGGCTGCTGCAAACGGCACGACCACCATTCCCGTTCTCGGCACTTCCATCACCGAATACGGCACCGCTCTCGGCATTGAAAACTTCTCCGGTACTGTCGGCAACAACATTTCCGGTACCTCCGACCTCGCTCCTCTGGATCAGCAGGCTCAGATGATTCTCGACCTGTTCCCGGATGCAAAGACCGTCGGCATGCTCTACTGCTCCGCTGAAGCCAACTCCGCATATCAGGTAAAGGTTGTTACCGAATACCTCACCGCAAAGGGCATCACCTGCGCTGACTACTCCTTCTCCGACTCCAACGACGTTGCCGCTGTATCCTCAGCCGCTGCTGCCGCTTCCGACGTTCTCTACATCCCCACCGACAACACCGCTGCTTCCTGCACCGAAGCGATCAACGGAGCGGTTCGTCCCACCGGTACTCCCATCATCGCGGGTGAAGAAGGCATCTGCTCAGGCTGCGGAGTTGCTACTCTCTCCATCAGCTACTACGACCTCGGCGTAAAGACCGGTAAGATGGCAATCGAAATCCTTAAGGGTCAGACCAAGGTTGAAGAAATGGCAATCGGCTACGTTGATACCTTCCAGAAGAAGTACAACAAGGCGAACTGCGAAGCACTGGGTGTTGACATCGCCGCTCTCGAAGCTGCAGGCTAT
>JAFTPW010000246.1:0-8461 GCA_017463075.1 Clostridia bacterium | reverse complement strand
TAGCCGCCCTGGAACGCCGCGAGCCTGTCGTTGATATACCCCGGATCGGCATCAAAATCCGTAATCCCATCGTGGAAGAGATACGGGTCAATCCCCGTGTAGGTCATCTCCGGCGCGTATATCAGCATCAATCCCTGCATCTGCTGTCCGCATCCGATATCGTAGATGTTTCTGATCCCGAGCGACGCGCAGAATGAGAACACCTTGGAGTATTCGTACAGCGGATTGAAATGGAACGGGCACGCCGCCGCAATCCGCCGGTACAGACCGAGCCCGTCATCTCCGAGATCCGTGAGCGTTCTGCCGGATTCGAACCGCAAAAACTCCGCATTTCTGGTACTCGGCAGGGAATGCGTGCATTTCAGCTTCTCCTGCAATACGAGAAACTCCTCATCCGTGAGCGCGTTCACTTCGTGCTCCTTGCAGTAGAGCGCGATGTATTCGTTGACACCGCTGTTCAGGTCGCGGTTTACTTTGATCTGAGGCATTGTTCCTCCTGTCAATTATAAATTCATCAGCACATCGTGGAATGCACCGTTCGTTTTTCCTTTTTTGTCATACGCATGCCACGCCGCAACAAAGCCATCGCCCCGGTCAGCCCAGAACGACTGGTTGTACATCCCCGATCCGCGGAACACGTCCCGTCCGTGAGGATTTGACGCGCCGACGGGAATCCAGAACGACAGACCGTAGTCACTGCCGTCATTCGGATGGGATACCGCATGGGTCGCGTGGTAACAGAATTCCTCGGAGAGAATCCGCTTGCCCTCATATACACCGCCGCCGAGATAGAGCGCACCCAGCTTCGCCATGTCGCGGGTACGGATGAACAGACCCGTGCCGCCCATGACGTGACCCTTCGGACATTTCGCCCACGCCCAGCCCTGCATCTTCATCGGCACAAACAGCCGCTCGTTCAGGATTTCCTCCGCATACCGTCCGCTCGCCTTTGCCGCCATCCGGGACGCGAGATAGAAATTGGAGTCGGAATACGCGAACTTCTCACCCGGCCGATACACGAACGGATGCTTCAGAACCCGCTCCAGCCAGTCCTCTTCCTCCCACGAAAACGCGTCCTCGGTGTCGATATCGAGGAACATCCCGTCAATGCCGACCGTCTGGGACAGCACCCGCTCGAGGGTCACTTCCTTCCACTGCGGATCGAGATCCCATTCGTCGTGAAAGAGATCCCACACCGTCGTCGAGCAGTCCATCACCCCGTCGTCGATGCACAGTCCGCACGCGGTCGTGATGTAGTTCTTCGACACGGAGTAAATATCGTTGCAGTCGTTCGCGGGCGTAATCACACGTTCCCGGATCTCGCCGTCAATCCACACGGAAATCCGGTAAACCGGGAGATTTTCGCGCACCGCTGTATCCGCAAGTCTGTCAAGAATCGAAAAGTCCATAGTAACCTCCGCACTCCGTCAGAGAGATGCCGGAACGGGTCTCAGCTCAGGGGATTCATTCAGAATCAGCCCGAATTTTTCCACCATCTCCATCGCTGTCCGGCAGGAAGGTTCATCCACGGCAACATCCGCAGAGTGCGAGTCACAGCCGAAGCAGACCTCAGCCCCGATCTCGCCGCACAGTCTGAAGAAGCGGTCGTGCGGATAGGTTCTGTGATCGCGGATGCCGAGGAAGTTGATCTCCATCGGTACGCCGAGTTCCTTTGCCGCTTCGATGAGACGTCCGTAGTGCTTATCAAAAACCGCACCGTCGCCGACGAAGTGTACCAGATCCGGATGCGCGCCGTAGGTGAACACACCCGTCTTCATGCCGGCGATGTACTGATCCACATACTGCGCGAGATAGCCCTCATCCTCAGTCTTGATGCCCGAATACTTCCGGGACATTTCGTTTTCCATGAAATGCTGACCGAGAATCAGATAATCCACCGGGAACCGAGTCACGAGCTTCAGAAACTCCCCGAAAAACTCCGGATAGTACTCCGCTTCATACCCGATTTTGATATCGATCACACCCTTGTATTCCTCACGGAGTGCCAGAAGCGTGTTCACGTAATCCTCCTGCTGCTCCGGTTTCATGCGGAAATTCGAGTAATACCCGTCCCGGAACACATACGGCGCGTGATCCGCAAAGCCGTACCGCGTAAATCCCGCCTTCACTGCGTTTTCAATATATTCCCGCTCCGTGCCCGATGCATGATTGCACCGTACCGTATGCGCATGAAGATTCACTTTCATTTTTCTGCCTCCATATTATCATAATATCACTTTTCCATTCTCTAATTCTATCACATCCCGCCCTCCTTTACAATATCGTAAATTGAGATTTCACCCGGGTTTTACGCCGCCTTCCTGTGCATTTCTATAACACGCAATTCCCCTTGACAAACCTCACAGCGTATGCTATAATACCCACACCGGAACATTTGTTCTTTCTGCTGTTCGTTTTCCGCTGAACTCACAGAAAGAAGGAAGTGATTCCAACGTCAGAAATTCTGCATCACTGCCGCACATGCGAAGAACCCATATACGACGGGGACACCGCATACCGCCTCGGCTCAGTGTGGTACTGTCCGGCATGCATCGACAACGGCCGGCAGACTGCACGCCGCGAAAGAGCCGTCATCCCGCGTCACACATACATCCCGCTCGATCCCGCAGACGAACGCGCCGTCGGCATGAGAGCGTACCATGTCCCCGATTTTCCCCGGAAAAGACCCCTAAAACCGCGCTGAAACCGCAAAAAACCGGTTATGACCTGTATCATGATAAGAAACGAAAGGATATTGCAGCTTGAAGAATACGTATAAACTGAAAATGACCAAAAAGATCCTGAGCGAATGGAAGCTCCGCGAGTCCTCCCTCGAATACTGCGCGCACCTCTCCAATCTGGCGGATCTTCCCGAAGAAAAAGCAAAAAACGTGAAGCAGCGTCTCCTCCATGAATCCCGCACCTTCCAGACCCTCGAGAACGCCATCCGCCTGCTCACCCCCATCGAACGCCGCGTGATCGATCTGCATTACAGAAAAGAACATTCGTTCGAAGATATCGAAATCATCTGCCGGATCGCCCGCAGCAGCATCTACCGCCATCACGCCCGCGCCCTGGAAAAAATCGCCCTCGTCCTCTTCGGGGAGTGAGGGGTATCCGGTATCATTCACCCAAAGTAGTTGAACCGTCAGCAAACTCAACGCCACCCTTTGTCATTCAGAGGGCGAAAATCACTTACAGTCAACGCCGTAACCTCGTGCCCTCTGAATGACAGACACCAGCGTTTGGCTTGCTGACATCAAATATACACCATACTCTAATGACTTGTTGACAAATCCGCCCGGGCATGGTATAATATACACCGCATAAATAAACAAAAGTAAAACAGGAGAATTTACAAATATGGAATCCATCCGCAGAAACCGTGACATCGTGTCCATCAAGCGCACCATCTGGTCCAACTTCGACAAGTTCCGCACCCTCGGTGTGTTCTATCTCGAGCGCAATACCGTCCTTGACCGCATCTCGGCTCTTTCCGATGAAGAAATCGCGAAGATCGCCGTGGAATGCAGAGAAGGCGGCGTGCGCTGGAGAAACTTCCTCAAGTACCTGAACAAGGCTGAAACCGCCCTCATCGGCGGCAGAGAAATCACCGACCTGTCCCAGACTGACGAGTGTGCATTCACCACCGTCTGCGGCATGGAGCTGTCCGATCTCATCCGCGTCACCGAAGTCAACTCCGGCATCCGCGTGTCCTTCAACCTGAGCGGCACCTACGACGTTCTCGCAAAGGGCAACCGCAACGGCACCTTCGAAGTCTCCGCCATGAACGTCACGCCCGACACCACCTTCACCCTCGTCAACGAGCTCCTGCCCTTCTGGGAAGACCGCTACTCCATTGCCCTCAAGAGTGAGAATTTCTCCATCGCCCTCTCCGCGGAAGACCCCAAGACCGGCAAGAAGGGCTCCGCGTGCATCCGCATCTACGTCATCGAGGACGGCAAGATCACCGTCGACGACCTCGGCAAGTACATGGATACCGCGAAGATGACGCTGTGGGTCAATCCGTAACGCAGAATGAACAGTCGGGAAAATCCGACGTAATACATCGGGAAAACCCGACCTGATACATCGGGAAAATCCGACCTCAGTACTCTGGAAAACCCGACCCTAATAACATATAGAATAACATAATAATAACAATAAAGGAGGGCCGCATTGGAAAACAACAGCATCAGGCGTCTGCTTCATACCCTGTTCCCGTTCGTGATTTTTGTTCTGATCCACCGCCTACTCGCACTCGTCATCGGACAGCTGGATCTCATCCCCGATCCGAGTGCAGCCGGGCTGTGTGCGTTCCTGCCCGCGTCCCTTGCCGCCGTGATTCTTTTCCGGCTCAAAACCTACGCACCCACGGACGAGGAGGAAAACAACCCCGTCGCACCGCCCGCGAAATCCCATCCCGCACACGGTCTGCTCGGCATCGTTGCCGCAGTCGCCGTCATGATTGTCGCCATGTTCCTCGTCAGCGTCCCGTTCACGTCCTCGCAGATCGCGGTTCCGGACGGCGGCATTCTCTCCTTCCTCTCCCTCGTCGTCATTCATCCCGTCATCGAGGAATACATCTTCCGCGGCCTCTTCTACGGGGAGCTGCGCAAAATGAACCCCGTCTTCGGCAGTGTCGCGCAGTGCGTCATGTTCGCCATCATCCACGACACCGTCACAGGCATGATCTACGCCCTTTTCAGCGGTCTTGTGCTGGCATACCTCATGGAGAACACCGGCAGACTCTGGGTTCCCATGGCGGCGCATGCCATCATCAACCTGCGTTCGTGGCTCTGCCTCACCGTACTCGCGGACAACCCGTTCCTCTGCCTCCTCCTCGACCGCTTCTTCCTCATCGGCGGATTTGTGTGCTTCATCCTCTTCCTCATCATCCGCAACGCACCGCACACCGCGGAGGACACCCCATGACCGGACTGCATGACGCGCGCCGTGAAGCCATACACCGCCTGCTCGCGGACTATCCCGCATACGACGGTGAGCTCCACGAAGAAAAGCCGCACGAATACTGGATGCAGGCCGCACTCACGCTCGCACAGTACGCCGCCGATGAAGGTGAAGTCCCGGTCGGATGCGTCATTGTGCGCAGAAACAGCATCCTCACCGCCGACTGCAACGGACGCGAGACCTTCAAAAACGCCGCCTACCACGCCGAAACCGCCGCCATTTCCCATGCATGCGAGCTTCTTCACGGCTGGCGGCTCACGGAATGCACCCTCTACGTCACGCTCGAGCCGTGTCCGATGTGTGCAGGCGCCATCGTCAATGCCCGTGTTCCCGCCGTCGTCATCGGAGCAAAGGACGCAAAGGCAGGCGCCATGGGATCGCTCCTGAACTTCAACGCCTACCCGCTCAATCACAAGCCCGCCGTCACGTTCGGTGTTCTTGAGAACGAATGCCGCACCGTGATGCAGGAATTTTTCATGAAAAGGAGAAAGAAGCCGTGAATGTACGCACCACCCTCTTCGTCACCGACCTTGACGGCACCCTTCTCCGTCCCGACGCCACCCTCGATCCCGACACCGCACGGCGCATCAACGCACTCATGAAGCATGGCGTCCGCATCACTTACGCAACCGCCAGAACCGTCCGTTCCGTGTCGCATATTCTCCATGACATTGACTTCACCCTGTCTGACAGCCCGGCTGCGCTCATGAACGGCGTTCTGCTCCGCGACATGCGGGAAAATCGCTACGTGAGAGCCGCGGAGATTGACCCGGCAACTGCGCAGACCGTGCTTGAGTGCATGACAAAGCTCGGTGCGTCCCCGTTCGTGTATTCGCTCGATGAAGAAAATCCCACCGACGGCGACCCGCTGACAACGTGCTACCGCGAAATCGCGAACGAACCCATGCGCCGCTTCTACGAAGAACGCGTTGAGCGGTACAGAAAGCCGTTTCTGAAAATCAATACCGCCGCTGACATCCCGGGCAGGATCATCTACTTCTGCCTTATTGCTGACGAAGCCATGATCCGCACAGCCGCCGGTGCACTGGAAACCATCCCGGGCATCCGCTTCACGTACTACCGCGACTCCTACGCCGAGAACACGTGGTACCTCGAAGCCTTCTCACCCGATGCTTCCAAAAAGCACGCGACCGAGACCCTGCGCACAATCACCGGGGCAGAAACCGTCATCGCATTCGGGGACAACCGCAACGATATCCCCATGTTCGAAGCCGCAGACCACGCCGTCGCCGCAGAAACCGCAGTCGAAGAAGCCAAAGCCGCCGCGGATGAGACGACACCGACCGTCATCGGCTGGATCGAAGCATACTGCAAAGAAAAATTCGGAATTCAACCGGAGTAAAAATCATGTTCACTTTATCCGATATCACAAATCAGGCATCCGCCGCCGTCCGGGAACTGCTCACCGTCTCTTCCGCAAAGCCCGGGCAGATTCTCATCATCGGTTGCTCGACCTCCGAGGTCATGGGCGGCACCATCGGCAAAGCATCCTCACCCGACGCCGCCGCAGCCTTGTACGACGGAATCGCATCCGCATGTGCATCGTTCGGCGTAACACCCGCGTTCCAGTGCTGCGAGCATCTCAACCGCGCCGTCGTCACCGAACGGGAAGCCGTTGAAGTCCAGCTGAAATGCGGCGTCTTCACCGAGGTCAATGCCGTACCCCAGCCGAAAGCAGGCGGATCCCTCCCGTCCCATGCATACAGAAACCTGAAAAACCCCGTCGTGCTCGCGTCTGTCAAAGCGGACTGCGGAATCGACATCGGCGGAACCCTCATCGGGATGCATCTGAAACCCGTTGCCGTTCCCGTTCGCCTCCAAACCCGCACCATCGGGGAGGCATCCATTCTCTGTGCCCGCACCCGTCTCCCTTTCACCGGCGGAAGCCGTGCCGTTTACGACGAAACACTGATGTGAGGTACCCATGAAGAATCTGAAAATCCGCACCAAGGACGCCGCTTACCAGAAGCTGGAAGTCCTGTCCACGAACCGCAACAAACGCTACCGCTATTTTGAATTCCTCATCGAAGGCGTGCGCAACATCAACGAAGCGGTGAAGAACGGCTGGGAATTCTCCTCGCTGATCTTCTCGCCGGAAACACAGCTCTCCGACTGGGCGAAAAACACGCTGAAAACCGTCAAAACCGACTTCAATATCGAGCTGAGTGCGCCTCTCATGGCGGAACTGTCCGAAAAAGAGGACACCTCCGAGCTGATGGCGGTCGTGAAAATGCGCCCCGACGACACCGCCGAGATCAAAATCCGAAACGTGCCGCTCATCGCGCTCTTTGACCGTCCGTCGAACAAGGGCAACCTCGGCACGATCCTCAGAACGCTCGATTCCCTCGGAGCCGACGGTCTCATCATCACCGGACACGGCGTGGATCCCTACGACCGCGAAGTTGTCGGCGCCACGATGGGCTCGTTCTTCTCCGTTCCGTTTGTCCGCGTCCCGAAGCACAGCGATCTTCTCGCGTACATGGATCAGCTGAGAGAAACCTACGGCGATCTGCAAGTCATCGGCACCACGGCACACGCGGAAAAAAGTCTCTGGCAGGCGGATCTGACCAAGCCCACGATCTTCATGATCGGCTGTGAAACCGACGGTCTCTCCGAAGGACTTCGCCAGTACTGCACCGACATGGTCACCATCCCCATGGCAGAAAACTGCGCCGCCACCAGCTTCAACGTAGCCTGCGCGACCACGGTGATGTTTTACGAAGCCGTAAGACAGCGGTCGGGCAGTCCCGACTGGCATGGCTCGGCGTTCGGACAGTCGTAATTCCAACCGCATCCCACGACCTTCCGCTTCGCTGATGCATCCACAACCAAAAAACGGCAGGAGCCGCCCGTGTGAATTACCACACCACGCTTCCGCCGTTTTCTTTTATTTCATTTCCCACACGCCGATGACGCCGTCTTCTTCGGTCACAAACCAACCGTTTGATTCATCAAATGCCGCGGGGCAGAAGTCCTCATCCCGGTACACAATCTCACCGGACTCAAAATCCACCGCCGCAAAGCCGAACTCTTCACCCCAGACGCACACGCATCCGCCGGCATATGCAAGAGACGCTTTCGTGAGATTCATCCCCGGCATCTGCACCGCACCGAGCTCCACACCGTCAAGGCTGTACAGGCGAACCTCCCACGGAATCCCGTCGCCGCCGTCGTAGCCGTAGTCGTCAATGTCAGGCTTCACGGGCAGTGCCGCCGCATCATTTCCGCAGAAGCACGCCGACCGCGAGAGATGCTCACCCGCGAACACCACGGATTCCTTGATTCTCGGATTGAGAACAGAATCCTCCGCATCGTACGCGACAACGGCATCGAACGCACCCCAGACCCAGCCGCAGCTCAGAAAATGCGCGCCGTCCGGGGAAACCTTGATTTTTCCGTAGAAATAGTCATACTCCGCCGGCCACAGGAGTTTGTTCTGCTCCTCATGCTCCCGGTAGTACGCGATGTG
>JAFTPW010000245.1:0-6338 GCA_017463075.1 Clostridia bacterium | reverse complement strand
CCATCGCAGTACCTCCATTGTGTCGTTCGGTTCAGTGTATGCGGGAGAACGCGGGAGTGTGACGGGATTCAAGCATCGCTTGCACGGAATTTCTCACCCATTTATTTCCATCGCAGCCCCATCCGTCAATGGAATTTCTTTTCCATCGGGTTCCCGTCCCGTCCGATTCTGCCGGAATTTGCAAGCCGCGCTTGAATTTTGAATTTTCTGCAAATTCAAGAGACGCTTTCTTGCATTCCCGGGCGGATTGTGCTATGCTGAAAACACAAAAAGCGCGCTTCTATCCCTCAATCCGTCGATGCAAACCCCCGGATTTCGTAGGGTTGACCCTTGCGGTCGACCGCCGTTAACAAACCGAACCATATTTTATCGTTTCCATTCAGAAACCGATTATTTCGATTGCTGACATATTGTTTGGTTTTATCTGTACGACGGTTGACCGCAAGGGATCAACCCTACAAATACCACATCAACCGCATCGCCGGATGTGCAGATTCAGATATCTATCCCACCAAAAACCACACCAAAGGAGCACTACATATGACAGACAGATCCATCATCGGGCAGAAGATTGCCGAACTGCGCAAGTCGCTCGGGCTGACACAGGCGGAGCTCGCGGACAAGCTCGGCGTGAGCCATCAGGCGGTGTCCCAGTGGGAACGGAACGAAACCCTCCCGGACATCATGACCCTGCCGCTCATCGCATCCGTCTTCGGCTCGGATATCAATACCCTTCTCGGCATGGAAAATACACAGATGCAGAATCCTCCCGCGGACGCACCTGCTGAACCGAACGAACCCGCACCCGCACAGGATGACTTCGACGCACCGGGCGACCTCGTTTACTCCGGCGAGACCTGCGGCACGGGCGGGGATTTCAGCCTTCCCACAACCGATTACACCTACGATTTCAGCGGGGATGACGGCGCGTACGAAATTGCCATCATCAAAGACGGGCAGATTGTCAAATCCTTCGTCGGCTATCCCGATCACTTCGTGCGGATTTACCTCGAAAACCTCGGCGGCAGCCTCAATTCCCAGCTCTCCGTCAGCGTCAAAGGCGACGTACACGGGGACGCAGTCTCCGGCATGGATATGCAGATCGGCGGAAACGTCGGCACAAGAGCAACGTCCGGCATGTCGATGACCGTCGGCGGAGATGTCACCGGCTCAGCGGACGCGGGAATGGAACTCAGCTGCGGCAATGTCGGAGGAGACGCAAACGCCGGCATGAGCATCACCTGCGGAAATATCGGCGGCAGTGCGTCGGCCGGCATGGATCTGACGTGGAACGCCGTCCCGGAAATTCCGCCGGTTCCCGAGATTCCTCCGGTTCCCGAAATCAAAATTCCCGAAATCAGCATCCCGGAGATTCAGATTCCCGAAATCAGCATTCCCGAACTCAACATTCCCGAAATCAGCATTCCTCCGGCTCCCGCGTCCGATATCCCCGAAAACCTCGACGGCAGAACCGTCATCATCACGGGCAACTACGAGGGTGACCTCTCGACTGCGGCATCGGTGACGGTTGCGGGCAATGTCGAAGGGGATGTGACAGCGGAAGGCTCCGTCAACGTCGGCGGGGACATCGCAGGGGACGCAAGCTCCGCACAGTGCATGAACATCGGCGGTGACGTGGACGGGGATGTCAGCTGCGGCGGCGCGATGTCCGTCGGAGGAGATGTGAACGGCGATATCGACACCTCCGGCGACGTGACGGTTCAGGGAGACGCCAACGGAGACATCGATGCCGGAAAGGACGTGAACGTCGGCGGAGACTGCACGGGAGACATTGACACCAGCGGAAACGTCACGCTCGGCGGCGACTGCGGGGACATCGACACCGGCGGAAACGTGGACGTCGGCGGAGACTGCAATGGAGACATTGACACCGGCGGAACGGTCACAGTGGACGGAGACGTCAACGGCGATATCGACACCGGCGGCACCGTCACGGTCACGGGAGACGTCAACGGCAGCATTGAGGCGAACAAGGTTACCGTGCACGGCGATCATAACGAGTGAACCCCCAAAAATATCGAAAACTGGCGCATTTATATGCGTCTTTTTTCTTGCAAATCGCGCGGATTCATCGTATAATAGAATCAACAAATCCATTCCCGGAGGTTCTTGTGAAAATTATTGCAATGACCGCTTCCGTGGGCGACAATACACAGTTCGTGCGTCCGCGATACGCGAACTATCTGCTCACCGCGGCAGAAATGCTCGGCTGTGACGTTCTCCCCGTCATGCTCCCGATCACCGATCCCGCACCGGAGCGGATCGCCAAAATCGCCCGGCAGTTTGACGCATTCCTCTGCACCGGCGGCAACGACATCGATCCCGTCCTCTACGGGGAGGAAAAAAGCGAAGTCTGCGGCACCATCGAGCCGGAACGCGACGCCTTTGAGCTTGCTCTGCTCCGCGAGGTCATGGCACTGGACAAACCCGTCTTCGGAATCTGCCGCGGATGCCAGGTCATGGCGGTTGCCTGCGGTGCCTCCCTCGTGCAGGACATCCCGTCCATGATCGAAAACGGCGAAACTCACGCACCCGACCACCGCCACGCCGTCACCGCATCCGGCTGGGTCGAATCCATCGCGGGCTCCGCAAAAATCGAAACCAACAGCTACCACCACCAGTCCGTGAAAAATCCCCCGGATTGCCTTGACATCTGCGCATGCACCGCGGACGGCGTCATCGAAGCATTCGCGCATAAAAACCTCTCGTACTACAAAGCCGTCCAGTGGCACCCCGAACTCAACCCGGACGACCTGTCCTGCAAGCTGGCATGCGATTTCCTCCGCAAAGTCACCGGGTGACGGGAATCGGATTGATACCGGAATCCATTTGTCGGGAAATAAAAATTCATATGCTGAAACAGCGTTTTGTCTATGCCATGGGACGTCGAGGGCGCCGTCCCCTACGGTAATAAGGAAAACCGCATCGCCGGATGAACGGATTCAAATCCCAATTGAAACACGAAGTGTTTCTTCCTCACCTCTTCCCTATTCCCTCTTCACTCTTCCCTCTTCTCCATTCCCTCTTCAACAAGGAGCCAAACATGAACACACCTCTCTACACCCTCATCACCTCCCACGGGCACCGGAAACTGCGCACGACGACCCTGCCCGACCGCTCCGCTGAATACGCTGCCGCGAATCTGCCGCCGCGTGCGAGAATGTCCGACCGGTTCGTGCGGCTCATGAACGCCGAGGTTCCGCACATCCTGCCCGGGCAGAAAATCGTCTTCATGCGCACCGTCAATAAGCCGTATGACTGCTTTACCGAAGACGAATGGGCAGAAATCAAGTCGAAGCACTTCATCCACGAGCTCGGCTACCTCTCGAATATCTGCCCCGATCACGGGTATCTTCTGAAAAAAGGCCTGCTCGCCGCGCGGGAGGAAGCCGACGAATATGCAAAAGCCGACATTGACGCCCTGCTCGACCTCACATCCCGCTACCGTGCGCTTGCCATTGCCGAAGGACGGGATGACGTCGCAGAAGTGCTCGCCAATGTCCCCGCAAATCCCGCGCAAACGTTCCGCGAAGCGCTCCAGTTCTTCCGCATCGTGCATTTCGCGCTCTGGGCGGAGGGCAACTACCACAACACCATCGGGCGCTTCGACAAATTCATGATGCCCTATCTCGACGCCGACCTTGCAGCCGGACGGATCACCGAGGACGACGCATACGAGCTGCTCCTTGACTTCTTCCTCTCCGTCAATATCGACTCCGACATGTACACCGGCATTCAGCAGGGCGACAACGGGCAGTCGATGATGCTCGGCGGATCGGACGGACAGGGCGGCGAAATCTGCAATCTTCTCACCATGATGTGCCTCCGCGCGTCGGGAGAGCTGAAGCTGATCGACCCGAAAATCAACCTGCGCGTATCGAAAAACACGCCGCTCTCCCTCTACGAAGAGGGTACCAAGCTCACCGCCGTCGGACTCGGATTCCCGCAGTACTCGAACGACGACGTGGTTATTCCCGCTCTCACCAAACTCGGATACGATCCCGCGGATGCGGCTGACTACACCGTTGCGGCGTGCTGGGAGTTCATCATCCCCGGGCTCGGCATGGAAATCGCGAACATCGGCGCCATGTCCTACCCGCTTGCCGTGGACCGTGCGCTCCGCTCTTCCCTCGCGTCATCGGCGACGTTTGACGACTTCAGATCCGTCGTGAAAGCGGAAATCGCGGCGCAGTGTGACTCCATCATCGCGGGCGTGAAGGATGTGTGGTTCGTGCCGTCTCCCTTCATGGATCTGCTCTACGGCGGTCGTGACATCGGTGCGGGAAACAAGTACAACAACTTCGGCATCCACGGCACGGGCATCTCCTGCGCGGCGGATTCGCTGACTGCCATCAAGAAATACGTCTTCGACGAACGCCGCATCACACCGGAGGACTACCTCGCCGCCATTGACGCGGATTTCGAAGGATACGACGAGCTTCTGCACCTCCTGCGCTACGAAACCCCGAAAACGGGTGCGGGAAACGATGAAGCCGACCGCGAAATGATCTGGCTGACCGAAGCATTCTCCGGTGCCCTTGCCGGAAAAACGAACGAGCGCGGCGGCATCTGGCGTGCGGGAACGGGTTCGGCGATGTTCTACCTCTGGCACGCAGAAGCGATCGGCGCATCTCCCGACGGACGGCGCAACAACGAACCCTTCGCGGCAAACTATTCCCCGTCCCTGTTCGCGAAGCTCGACAATCCCGTCTCCATCGTGCGCTCCTACACCAAACCCGACCTCACGAAGGTGTGCAACGGCGGCCCTCTCACGCTCGAATTTGACGCCGGGCTGTTCTCCTCCGACGAAAACCGGACGAAGGTCGCCTCGCTCGTGCAGTATTTCATTAAGTCCGGCGGTCACCAGCTCCAGCTCAACGCCGTCAGCCGTGATTCCCTCCTCGACGCACAGGCGCATCCGGAAAAATACGAACGCCTCATCGTCCGCATCTGGGGATGGAGCGCGTATTTCGTCGAACTTGACAAGCCGTTCCAGGATCACGTCATCCGGAGACAGGAATACCGGATGTGAATTCGGCGGACATTTTCGCGGAAGACGACCGACATAATGTATTGCCTGTGTTTTTTCGCGGAAGACGACGGACATAATGTATTGCCTGTCTTTTTTCGCGGGAGATCAATGATCTCCCCTACTGGAATTGCATTTAGGTGCCTCATCGGGGACGTCAGCCATAACCGAGCTGCACTTCGATTAAAAATTCACATCCGTAGCTGAACTAATAACAGTTTCAGTAGGGGAGATCATTGATCTCCCGTCGGAAATATTTAACCTCACCTCATTTTGCACGACAGACGTCATCCCTCCCGACAGTATCATTGAACCACACCCTCATTTTGCACGACAGACGTCATCCCATCACCCCGCGGGACGGCGTCTGATTTTTGTATATTCTGCGCATTCTTTTGTTTAACTTGCCTATTTTCACCCCACGGGTTTTGTGATATACTATACTGGAACAATTATATTCACCAAATCAATGAAATGGAAACAGAAACATGAAGGAAGTTATCCTCTGCAAATACGGCGAAATTATTTTGAAAGGCACCAACCGCGGGCAGTTTGAGGCTCAGCTCATCCGCGAAGTCAAGCGCCGCGCCAAGCTCATCGGCAATTATTCCGTCCGCTACAACCAGAGCACCGTCTACGTGGAACCCGCCGACGACGATGCGATTGCCAATATCGACGCCCTGTACGAGCAGCTCGGCAAGGTCTTCGGATTTGCCGGTCTGTGCCGTGCCGCCGTCGCCGAAAAAACCGTCGAATCCATCACCTCCGTCGCGAAGGAGTACATCCCGGACAAAATCCGCGGGCTGAAGACCTTCAAGTGCGAATCCAAGCGCAGCGACAAGCATTTCCCGCTCTCGTCCATTGAACTCTCCGGCGAGGTCGGATACGCCATCCTCGAAGCCATGCCCGAAATCAAAGTCGACGTGCACAATCCCGACGTCACCGTGCGCATCGAGGTCCGCGACGAGTACGCCTACATCCACGCGGGTCAGGACAAGGGCGCGGGCGGTATGCCTCTCGGTTCTGCGGGCAAGGGCATGCTCCTCCTCTCCGGCGGCATCGACTCTCCCGTGGCAGGCTACATGATGATGAAGCGCGGCATGACCGTCGAATGCGTGCATTTTGAGTCCTTCCCCTACACCAGCGAAGCGGCGCGCGACAAGGTTCTCCAGCTGGCTCAGGAGCTGACCGAATTCTGCGGAAAGATCAAAGTCCACATCATCTCGCTCACCCATATTCAGGAAATGCTCCGCGACAACTGCGAGGAAGACTACTTCACCCTCCTGCT
>JAFTPW010000244.1:0-6651 GCA_017463075.1 Clostridia bacterium | reverse complement strand
CCGGCGCCGCGGATGAGTTTCACAAGCTCGGAGTTTTCGTTCATTGCGAAGTCGTTTCCGAGAATGGCGGCGGCCTTCGGATTCTTTTCACGGGGCTTCAGCAGGCTGTACAGCTGTTTCCGCATGAGCTGATCGGGCGTGAGTCCGCTTTTGCGCATGATCGGATTCATGTAGCAGTCGGTGAAATCCACGTCAGGGAAGCGTTCGCGGAGCACGCGGTAGCAGAGATCGAGGTCGCATCCGGAAAAGTGGTGGACGCAGCTGGTGTAGACGAGCACGGCGGGCGGCATTTTCGGGAGCTTGTGCAGGACATCGGTGACGCCGTCGATGATGAGGTCTTCCATGTCGCCGTTCAGGAGGTTTTCCTCTTTGACTTCGACGGTGGAGAATCTCTCGGACGCGCCCATTTCAGCCGCAGTCAGGACAACTCCGCGGAGACAACCGGCGGCGCAGACAAAGATTTCGTGCGCTTCGGGGATGAGCATGCCGACATGAACGATGTTCTACGTTCCGCGTGCGGGTGCGGCGTATTCGAGACCTGACGCAAACGGAGCGGGAAATTTCGCATCCCGGATGGGGATTTTCGTGTCCGTGCGGGGGCTTTCGTTGAGTTTTTTCAGCATAGATTTATCCTCTGCAAATCTCAAGCATGGTTTTGGCAATCGTGCGGTATTCGTCCGCCATATCGCTGTCCGGGAAGGCTTCGACGACGGTTCTGCCGAGCTCTTCCGCGTCCGTGACGATCTGACTGCGGGAGATGGTTCCGACGACGGATGTACCCATATCCTCAGCGAGCTGTGCGGCTTTTTCGTCCTCATTTTTGACGTTGCGGCGGTTGAGAATGATGCCGCCGAGACCTGCATAGCCGCGTTCGCCGAAGTTGTTGACCGCCATGGCGATATTTGCGGCGGCGTAGATTGCCATATTTTCGCCAGATGTGATGACGAAGACACGGTCGGCGTAACCTGCGCGCATGGGCATGGAGAATCCGCCGCAGACCACATCGCCGAGCACGTCGTAGAGAACAACGTCGGGCTTGAAGGTTTCGTACGCGCCTTTTTCCTTTAATTTTTCAAGAGCGGCGATGATTCCGCGTCCTGCGCATCCGAGACCGGGAGTAGGCCCGCCGGCTTCGACGCAGATGACGCCCTTATAACCGATTGTGACCATATCATCGAGGGTGAAATCGTTCTTTTTCTCGCGGACGAGGTCGAGCACGGTGGGAATTCTGCCTTTTCCATGAAGGGAAGCGGTGGAATCGGCCTTGGGGTCACATCCGATCTGCATGACGGTGAGACCCATATCGGCGAGAGCGGCGGCGACATTGGAAACCGTAGTGGATTTGCCGATACCGCCTTTGCCGTAGACAGCGAGTTTTAGCATGGTATATTTGGGGCTCCTTTTTTCTTTATTTTGTTTGCTGATTTTTAGTTTTGCCTAAAGCGTTAGGATCTGTATTGTTGAAAACGCTCCGCGTTTTCTGCGGGATTTTATGCACTGCGCGTGCGGCGCGAGAACCCTCTATCGCCGGGCTCTCGATTCGGCGACCAGGAGTGCCTGGACCCAAGGCTCCGCCGGGCGAGGGCTTTGACAACGTGCAGTTGTAGGGTGGAGCGAGCTTCCTTTATCGTCAGGGACACTCAGTTCCCTCGGTAAGCTCAGCCTGCGGCGCGTATGTGGATTCTCTTTTATCTAATTATCTAATCTAAAAAGCGAAGCTTTTTTCCTTTTCTCTTCACTTTTCTCTCTTCACTCTTCTCTCTTCTCTCTTCACTTCTCCTCCGCCGCCGCGTCTCCTCTGCCAACCACAACCCTGTACCCGATTTCTTCCATCTGCCGGGTCAGCATGGCGATGCCTTGTGTGGCTGTGAGGTCGGTGCCGGATTTGTTGTCGTAGAGCATGTATTTTTTGCGGACGTCTGCGGGAGAGAGGTTCGGCATGACGACGTTGCAGCCTGCGAGGACGCCGAGTTTTCTGCCGTCGGACTGTGCGGTGCCGAGTGCGGTCGTGGAGGGAAGCAGAACTTTCGGGAGCATGATGCGGCACAGGCTGATGAGGAACAGCGTCAGCACAACCGATCCCGCCGGCTGATCCCGGAACGGAGTATCGCTGTGCGGCAGAAACGGGCCGACGCCGATCATGTGGGGTCTGAATTCGCTCATGAACGCCATGTCCTTTGCGAGGTGCGCGGGTGTCTGGTGCGGAGTTCCGATCATCATGCCGCATCCGGTCTGGTAGCCGAGGGATTTCAGGTCGCGGAGGCATCGGATCCGGTTCTCCAGCGTCATACCCGAGGGATGGATCATGCTGTAATGCGTCGCGTCCGCGGTTTCGTGGCGGAGAAGGAAGCGGTCTGCCCCGGCGTCACGCAGTTTTGCGTAGGATTCGCGGCTTCTCTCGCCGATGGAGAGCGTCACGGCACAGTCGGGATACTCTGCTTTGATGCGGCGGATCAGATTCACAAACCTCTCGTCCGTGAACACGGGATCCTCGCCGCCCTGCAAAACGAACGTGCGGAATCCGCATTCCCAGCCTTCCTCACAGCACCGGAGGATGTCGTCGTCCGAGAGCCGGTAGCGGGATACGTTCGTGTTGCCCGCGCGGATGCCGCAGTAGTAGCAGTTGTTTTTGCAGTAATTGGAAAACTCCACGATGCCGCGGAAGTAGATGGTATTGCCGAAGTGCTCACCTGCGATCGACTGCGCGAGGGATTTTGCGTATTCCGCGTCGTCCGGGGTGTACGTGCCGATGAGGGTTTCCCATTCGGTCAGCGCGAGAGCGTGATCGCGGTTCAGTTTATCTATTATTTGTTTGTTATGCATAAAATTAATCTCCGGAATAGGTGGTTTTGACGCTGATATCCGGCAGGATGGAGAGCCGGTGGGTCAGTTCCCGGATGCGCGATTCCTCCCCGTCGAAGGTGGTGTGGATGATGTACAGCCCGCGTTTGCGGTAGGGCATACCCATCCGTCCGACGATCATGTCGCCGTATTCGTGAAGGAGCTCGTTGATCCGTCCGGACTGGTCGTAGTCGCGGAAGATGACGGTTACGGAGGCGAGGGTTTCCGTACTGTCGTACGTGTTGTCGGAGGTGCTGTCGGGGGATGCGGTGCCGTGTGACAGATGAAGCGGAATGACGTTCTGCACGACGGTGTGCCGGGTTTCGATCTCACCGATGACGGCTTTGACGCCGAACGCGCGCTCGATGTTGTCTTCCGTGAGAATCTGCGGGGTTGAGCCGAACTCTGCGTGTCCGTGGGCGAGAATCAGTGCCTTGTCGGAGCGCTGGAGGGCGTGCTCGGGGTAGTGCGTGTTGAAGATGCAGGCAATGCCGTTTTCCGCCAGCCGGCTCATGGTGTCGAGGACGATGAGCTGATTTTTGAAGTCCAGATTCGACTCCGGCTCGTCGAGGATGAGCACCTCGGGATCGGAAACGAGAGCACGCGCGATGAGGATCATCTGATATTCGCCTCCGCTGATTTCGTGGCATCGCTTGTCGCGGAGCTTGAGGACGCCGAGCGAATCGAGCACATGCTCCGCTTTTTCGATGTCCTCCTTTGACGGCTGTGCGAATACGCCGAGTCTGCTGCTCCGTCCGAGAAGAACCGCTTCCATCGCGGTGTACGACGACGGGGACGATTTTGCCTGCGGGACGTACGAAAGCCGGCTCCAGAGGCGCTTTTCCGGGATGTTCCGGATGTTTTCGCCATCCAGCGTGCTCATGCCGGAGGACCAGCGGAGCATGCCGGTGATGCATCGGAGAAGTGTCGTTTTGCCCGCGCCGTTCGGTCCGAGGATGGCGAGCAGATTGCCGGATTCGATGGAGAAATTGATGTCTTCGAAGACGTTCTGTTTTCCGTTGTAGGAGAACGTGCCGCTCTTTACGGAGAGATTCATAACCGCCAGCCTCCCGATTTACGCATTAAGATGATGAAGAACGGTGCGCCGATGATGGCAGTGAGGATGGAAATCGGAATCTCCGCCGCAGAAGCCGAGCGCGCGACCGTATCCACGATGACCATGAACGCCGCACCGATGGAAACCGACGCGGGAACGAGGGCAAGGTGGTTCGAGCCGAAGAGCATCCGGCAGATGTGGGGCACGAGAAGTCCGACCCAGCCGACCTGACCGCACATGGAAACGCAGGACGCGGTCACCATGGTAGCACAGATGACGGTCACGCCGCGCAGTGCGAGAATGTTCACGCCGGAGGAGCGGATTTCGTCCTCGGTCAGCGGGAGAAGATTCATGCGCCAGCGGATCAGGAAGAGAATCGCGATGCCGATGAGGATGGGCGGTGCACCATAGAGGAGGTTTTCGTAGCCGGTTCCGTCGAGGCTTCCCATGAGCCAGTAGGTGATGGCAGGGAGCTGGGTTTCGGAGTCGGCGGTGAATTTCACGAGGGAGACGAGCGCGGAGAAGAGCGAACCGATCATGATGCCCGCGAGAACCACGGAGCTGAGTCCACGTCCGCGTCCGGAGGCGGAAATCCATGTCAGAAGCACAGCAGCCGCGCCGAAGAAGAAGGAGGTCATCTGGATCCCGACGAGGCTGAAGCCCATGAGAATCCCGAGAGCCGCACCGAAGCTGGCACCGCTTGCAACGCCGAGGGTGTCGGGAGTCGCGAGCGGATTGGCAAAGAGGGACTGGAACGCGCATCCCGATACGGAAAGTCCCGCACCTGTCAGAAGCGCGAGCAGAATCCGGGGAAGCCGTACGTTCCACAGCGTCATCTGCACGGTCATGGGAACGTCGCCCTCGCCTGTGAACAGAAGAACGATCGCGTCGATGATCTGCGCCGGTGTGATGGAAATGCGTCCGATGCCGAAGACCGCCGCGGCTGTGATGACGGGAAGAACGGTCAGAATGAGGATGGCAGGGACGGAAAGTCTGCCGCTTTTGTCTTTTGTCATGCCTTGGTCACCACGTTGGAGTAAGCGGTTTTCGACGTGATGCCGGGCAGCTTGCCGATCTTGCCGGAGAGGGTGTTGATGACATCCTGCGGTGCGTCGATGGCGATGGAGATGATGCTGATGCCCTTTTCGCGGTAGGGAATGCCCATGCGCCCGATGATGTAGCTGACGCAGGTGTGCAGAATGTCGTTGAGAGCCTGCACGGAGTCGGGATTTTCGACAATGATGGAGATGAGTGCAACGCGTGAATCCATGGTGTGAGTCCTTTCGGATGTATGTCTTGGTGTCTGCATCAAAAAAAGCCGCACCGGAAGATGCAGCATCGCAGCACGGACAAAACCCCATACGGAGCCCATGCCTGTCAGTGTTGTATCTTCCGCCTCAATGCAGTATTTCGGTGTCAGATCGTTTTCGGGTATATGATATCACAGAAACAGGGATTTGTCAAGTACTTTAATGAGACTTTGTATCAATAAATGGAAAAAGTGCACGGTACCGGACGGGAATTCATCCGATACGATGCACTTCTGGATGCAGACTTATGGATTCTGAACGCTGATTACCCCTTCACAGGTGCGGCGATGATTTCGTCACGGCGGGTGAGGAGATCGTCGGATGCGATTGCGGCTTCCAGTGCGTCCATGCCGATGCGGTCGATGCAGGCGCCCAGACGTTCCTTTGCGTAACCGTTTTCCTTGTACCACAGCATGACCTTCTCGATCACGGCGGGGACTTCGGCTTCGGAATACACACCGGAGAGGAGCGTGCCCATCCGCTGTTTCTTGCCCCATGTTCCGCCGACGTAGATGCGGCATGCGGACTCGGCTTCTTTCGGGAACGCGCCGAAGGGACATTTGCCGATGCAGACGCCGCAGGACGTGCAGTCTTCCGAACGCTGAGCCTTTCCGCCGGTGACTTTGACTGCACGGGAGGGACATGCGGCTTCCACGGCACATTTTGCGCATCCGCGGCACTTGTCGGAGTCGAACGTGAACACGCGGCAGCCCTCGATCCCGACGTCGTTGAGGCTCGGCTTCATGCAGCTGTTGGGACATCCGCCGACGCCGATTTTGAATTTATGCGGCAGCTTGACATGAGCCATGCCGACGTAGAAGCGGTCGTGGATGATTTTGGCGAGGGTGAACGTGTCGATGTTGCCGTAGACGCAGGTTGTGCCCTTGCAGGATGTGACGGGACGTACCTTTGCGCCGGTTCCGCCGAAATGCAGTCCGCGCGACGCCATGAACGCCTCGGCTTCGGGGATTTTATCAAACGGGATGCCGGGAATTTCCGCGGACTGACGGCTGGTGACGATGACCCTGCCGGAGCCGAATTTTTCCGCGCATTCGCCCAGTGCGATCACGGCGTCAGCGGAAAAAAGCCCGCCCACGGAAACCACGCGCCCGGAAAAGCACTCCGTCCCGCGGTTGAGAAGGAACCCCCGTCCCTTGACGGAAGCGATGTTTTCTTTGGTGATGCTCATTGTCGTTCTCCTTGGTGGTTGTATGCAGTTGTTGATTTTCAGTCGAGGAACAAATATGCTCCTCTGTATTCGAATCCGCATGCTTTTGCGGTATTGATGGACGCTTCATTGGTCTGTACACAGCTGTAACAATATATGCAGTTCCCGTCAGCCGAACTGATTGCCGACAGCAGACGTTTCGCATACCCTTTCCGGCGATGACGGCGGCTGACATAAATATTGATTGTGGCAATACCGAGATCCTTTTCACGGCT
>JAFTPW010000243.1:0-9261 GCA_017463075.1 Clostridia bacterium | reverse complement strand
CCGTCCTCGTTCCCCTGACCGTGGGATGCATCCTGTTTGCCGCCATCGTTTCCTCCATCCCGTCCCTGTTCATCCAGAACGTCATCGCGGGCATCGAAAAATGGTATCTCACCGGCGACTGGGCATCCGCTCAGAAGGAAATCATCCCCTACATCGCAATTCTCGCCGGACTGTACGTCCTCTCCCTGACCGCAACCACCACCCAGACCCAGCTGATGGCCTACATCACCCAGGGATTCCTGGACAAGCTGCGCTGTGAAATGTTCGACGGAATGCAGGATCTTCCCATCCGATACTTCGACACTCACAAGCACGGCGACATCATGTCCCACTACACCAACGACATCGACACCCTCCGCCAGCTGGTTTCCCAGGCGCTCCCGTCCCTGATCCAGTGCGGATGCGTTGTCATCACCGTATTCTGCTGTATGCTGTACTTCAGCATCTGGATGACCCTACTCCTGTGCCTCGGTGTGGTTGCCATGATCTTCGTTTCCAAGAAAGTGGGCGGAGGATCGGCAAAATACTTCGTCCGTCATCAGAAAGCCATCGGTCTGACGGAAGGCTATGTGCAGGAAATGATGAACGGTCAGAAGGTTATCAAGGTCTTCAACCACGAGGACAAGAGCATCGAGGAATTCGACAAAATCAACGAAGCTCTCTACGAGGACGCATACCGTGCACACGCATACGCGAACATGCTCGGACCGATCATTGCGAACATCGGCAACGTGCTCTACGTCTCCCTCGCCCTGTTCGGCGGTCTGCTCCTCCTGCTTGAGGTTCCGAATCTCTCCCTCTCCGGCAAGGCGCTCAGCATCAGCATCGTCGTTCCCTTCCTGAACATGGCAAAGCAGTTCACCGGCAACGTCAACCAGCTCTCCCAGCAGTTCAACGCCATCATCATGGGCTGTGCAGGTGCGGAACGTGTCTTCTCCCTCATGGATGAAGCACCCGAAGCGGACGACGGCTATGTCACCCTCGTGAATGCGAAGATCGCAAAAGACGGCACGATCACCGAAACCGCTGAGAGAACCGGTCACTGGGCATGGAAGCATCCGCACGGCGACGGCACGACCACGTACACCGAACTCAAGGGCGACGTCCGTCTGACCGAGGTGGATTTCGCGTATGAAGAAGGCAAGACCGTCCTGCACGATGTTTCCGTTTACGCATATCCCGGTCAGAAGGTGGCGTTTGTCGGTGCAACCGGTGCGGGCAAGACCACCATCACCAACCTCATCAACCGCTTCTACGACATCGCGGACGGCAAAATCCGCTACGACGGCATCAACATCAACAAGATCAAAAAGGACGACCTGCGCCGCTCCCTCGGCATCGTACTTCAGGAAACGAACCTCTTCACCGGCACGGTCATGGACAACATCCGCTACGGACGCCTTGACGCAACCGACGAAGAATGCATTGCGGCGGCGAGACTGGCAGGTGCGGACGACTTCATCACGCGTCTTCCGAGCGGCTATGCAACCGAGCTGACCAACAACGGCGCGAACCTTTCTCAGGGTCAGCGTCAGCTCATCGCGAGTGCCCGTGCAGCCGTTGCGGATCCTCCGGTTATGATCCTCGACGAAGCGACCTCTTCCATCGACACCAGAACCGAAGCCATCGTACAGCGCGGTATGGATAAGCTCATGGAAGGACGCACCGTTTTCGTCATCGCGCACCGTCTCTCCACCGTCATGAACTCCGACGTCATCATGGTTCTCGACCACGGACGCATCATCGAACGCGGCAGCCACGACAAGCTCATCGAAGAAAAGGGCACGTATTATCAGCTCTACACCGGCGCGTTTGAATTGGAATAAGCATCAGAAACCGTTTCTCTTTCCGGGGAAGCGGTTTTCTCTTTCTCTCGTACGATGATAATTGACAAAATCCGGCATGTGCGGTATAATGAAGGCAGATACCAACGAAAAAGGAGCGCACCATGCAGATTCTGCTCGGCACCACCAATCCATCGAAAATCAGACGGTTCTCTTCCCTCCTTGACGGCTTCGGATGCACCTTTGTCACGCCGCCGGAACTGGAAATCCACGGCGAACCCGACGAGACCGGACGCACACCGGAAGAAAACGCGCGGATGAAGGCGACTTTCTACGGCAGGTACGCGGACTACGTTCTCTGCGAGGATTCCGGGCTGTATCTCGCGCCGCTCTCACTCGACGATCCGCGTCAGCCGGGACTTCACATCCGGACGCCGATGGGCGGGAAACGTCTCGATGACGAAGAAATGATCGCGTATTACAGCACCCTGATCCACTCCCTCGGCGGCACGGCGGATGCGTATTATCTCGATGCCTACGCCGTCTGTGTGCGCGGTAAGGTTTCCTCCTTCATGAGCGATGCGCTCTGCCGGACCCGTGCGTTCACGATGACGGACACCCCGTCCGGGAAGCGTCACCCGGGATGGCCGCTCGATTCCGTCTCCCTCTTCAAAAACACGACCCGCTATTTCGTGGACGGACAGTCGGATCAGGTCAACGAAGACCCCGTCGCCGTCCGGGAATACCGTGAAAAAACGATGGCGTTTCTGCATACCGCCTTCGGTTTGAAATGAATGACAGTGTCGTCCGTGTTACCATACCGTACACCGGTGTTACCATATACGTAACAGCAGTGCAATCAGACAGGTAACACAGGCGCAGCCCTAAACCTTATAAGAAACCTTTTAAGAATCCTATATTAAGGCAACACAGATGCTGCCTGCATTGTGAATTGTGAATTATCATGCCATACAGTGAACTGATTAAAAATTTCTCGAAAATCCGCGCGTACATGCAGGAGTTTTTTGTCTGCGGATTCCGTCGGCGGGACGAGTTCAAAGAAAAAAGCGCACGCTCGTACGATGACGAAAAACGCCGCATCGAAGGCTGGCTCGGCGACTACATGGGATTTCACCAGACCGCGTCGGGCAAGAGCGTGTTCCTCTCGATGGATCCCCGTCTGACCGCACGCAATCCTCTCTATCAGGCGTTCCGATCCCGCAGCTTCACCGACGGGGACATCACCCTGCATTTCATCCTGCTCGATCTGCTCAAATCAAACCCCGGCATGACCGTGAAGGAAATCTCTGCCGGAATTGACGCCTGTCTCGCCGGATTTGACGCACCGATGATGTTTGACGAATCCACCGTGCGCAAGAAGCTGAACGAATACGCGCGCGAGGGTGTTCTCACCGTGTCAAAATCCGGACGCCGGGTGACCTATGCGATTGCCGAACAAGTGAATCTTGCCTGTGCCGACGACGCGCTCGCGTTCTTCCCGGAGGTCTCGCCCTGCGGCGTGATCGGCTCGTACATCGCTCCTGCGGAAGACAATCCACCCATCCGCTTCAAGCATCACTACATCACCCACGCGATGGATTCGGAGGTACTCTGCGCACTTCTTGACGCCATCTCCGGGCACCGCGATGTCAGCTTCACGACGACCTCCCGCGTTCCCGAAGGCTCGTACAGCAACCGCGTTCTTCCGCTGAAAATCTTCGTGAGCGTGCAGAGCGGCCGTCAGCATCTTCTCGCATACGATCTCGACAGTGCCAAAATCCGCGCATACCGTATCGACAAAATCTCCGACGTGAAGGCGGGCGATGTAAACGGAAACTTCGACGCCCTCCGTCACCATCTCACGCGGATGCAGAAATCGATGTGGGGCGTATCCGTGAAGTATTCCGCGCGGCTCCAGCATCTGGAATTCACTGTACGCGCGGACGAGGACGAAGACTACATCGTCAGCCGCCTGTACCGCGAGAAACGGTGCGGAACGGTGGAACAGCTTGACGCCACGCACTATCGCTTCTCCTGCGATGTGTATGACGCGGGCGAGCTGATTCCGTGGGTGCGGACGTTCCTCTGCCGGATCACGGATTTCCGCTGTTCCCTGCGCTCGCTGGAAAAGCAGTTTTTCGACGACACGGAAGAGATGTTCAAGCTCTACAATATCGGAGAGGAAGGTGAGGACGAATGACGCTGTTTTCCGAACTCTACGGAGCCTACTACGCCGCTGTTGCCGAGATCATCCGGGAAGCACAGCAGAATGAACTCACGGACGCGAAAATCCGCGAAATCTGCACGCAGTACGCCTTCCCTGAGAGCCACATGACCATTCTTCCCGCCATCCGGGAGCAGAAATGGCAGCTCATCCGCCGCGACGGGACGAGACCGATTCAAAATCCGCCCGCCATGCCGATGACGACGCTTGAGAAACGGTGGCTGAAGGCAATCCTGCTCGATCCGCGCGTCCGGCTGTTCGGGTTATCGCTCACCGGACTGGACGACGTGACGCCCCTCTTTACCCCGGAGGATATCGTGGTGTACGACCGTTATGCCGACGGTGACCCGTATGAGGAGGAAGCGTATATCAAAAATTTCCGCGTGATACTCTCCGCCGTCCGCACGAAAACGCCGCTAAAGCTGACCTATCGGACGCAGAAGACCCGCGATGTGACGCTCCTGCTGATGCCGGAGTACCTCGAATACAGCGAAAAGGACGACAAATTCCGCCTTGCCGCGTCAAGTGCGAAGTACAATTCGATGATAAATCTCGCCAGAGTCACCTCGGTCAGACCGGATCCGGAGGCGGATTTTGTTCCGAAGACACGGGAAGTGCCGGAGAAGCCGTGGTTCACGATGATCCTCACCAACGAACGCAACGCCCTTGACCGCGTACTCCACCATTTCGCCCATTTCGAGAAGCGCGCCGAGCGGATTTCCGGGGACAAATACCGCATCACCGTCTCCTACGACCGATGGGATGAGTCCGAGCTTGTGATCCGCGTGCTCTCGTTCGGCCCGATGGTCAAGGTCACCGCTCCCGCAAAGTTCGTGGCACTCATCAAAAACAAGCTGACGGACCAGTACAATCTGATGCATCCGTGACAAACGAAAAGACACGATCCTCCAAATGGAAAACCGTGTCTTTTTTTGATTATTTGAGCCAGCCGTATTCGAGCACGTTCATTTCATCCTGAGCCGCGTACCGGTCCGAGCAGGCAAATTTCGCGTCCCCGCACCGGATCACACCGCTTCCGCGTCTGATGATGACCTTCTTCGCATCCCGCGGAACGAGCTGGTAGTAGCCGGTGTGAATGGGTGAGCCGAAGGTGTGTTCGACGTGTCCGACAACTGCCGGTGAATTCGTCCGCATTTCCTTGTACATCCATGTCCACGGGTAGACTTTTTCAACTCTCGTGGCTCTGCTCTTTTTGTATCTTCCGTCAAAGTATTCCCGGAATCCGATCTCTTCCCCTTCGTTGAGGAAAATGCCGAGCACATCCGTAGCGGGACCGATTCCGGTGGCAAACCAAAACTCATCCTCGGGAATCACGCCGCCGAGTTCGCTGAGATGCGCGTTGTTTATAGCAGCCTGCTCCTCACCGAACGGAATCCCGAGTGCAACGTAGTCCGTGTTCCGCTCAGGGATGTTGATGCAGTAGTGCCGGTATTCGCCGTCCTCGGTGTAAATCTGCGGAATCAGCTGACGCAGTGCCTCTGCGATATATGCACATTCCCCGCATTCTTCCAGATGACGCTCCACCTCCGCCTTTACGGATCCGTCCAGCTTGCCGATGGCGTACATGAATAAATATTTGTCGCATGCTTTGCAGTCCATGATTTTTTCTCCTTTGTTTGTGTTGATGCCGAGCTCACGCCGCAGTTTCTCAATCCCGTAGTGCGCACCGGACTTCACCGATCCCTCGGGAATGTTCATCCGCTTTGCCACCTCGCCGACCGTCATATCGTGGATGAAGCGGAAAATGAGAATCTGACGCGGCTTCTCGGGCAGTTTCGCGACGGCGGCAAGCACCTCTTCCGTCAGCTCCTTCCGCAGGATCATGTCCTCCGAGTCGGGAGAGGAGCCGTCCGCCAGAAGCATCACAAGGGGATCGTCATCGCCCTCATCCGCATCCAGTGACATGACAGAAACCACCGCCGACTGCGCGTAGAAGCTGTTTATGACATTCCGCGTAATCCGCATGAGCCAGTGCCGGAGGCGTCCGTCCTCAGTGTAGCTGTCGTATGCACGGAACACCCGAAGCCACACCTCCTGCACCAGATCCTCCGCCGTACTACGGTCACCGACCTTTGAGCGGATCGTCCGGTAAATCCACGCAGTATTCTCTTCGACGATATCTTCAAATCTCTGTTTCATGTCCGTTCTGTCCTTCTTTGTTGTGTACACACATTCTATAACCGGATTGCGGCGCAAAGGTTCATAATCTGTGAAAATATTTTTAATTTTTTCATTTTCCTACCCTGCTTTACAAATCCGCGGATTCGGAGTATAATAAAGAAAATTCACCACCCGAGGTAAACCATGGTAAAAGAAATCTGCCGCGATATCATCCTGCTCTCCCAGAAAGCCGCCGACGCTGTACCCGAGGACGCACAGACCGGTCAGGATCTGCTCGATACCCTTGCCGCAAACCGCGAACGCTGTGTCGGAATGGCGGCGAACATGATCGGGGTACCGAAGAAAATCATCGTGTTCGACGACGAGGGCACCTTATGCCTGATGTACAATCCCGTCATCATCAAGTCCGCCGGGAAATTCAAAACCGAGGAAGGCTGTCTCTCCCTCGACGGAACCCGTCCGACCGAACGTTACCGCACGATCAAGGTCGAGTATCAGGACGCTCAGTTCCGAAAGAGAATCAAAACCTACGCCGGATGGACCGCACAGATCATCCAGCACGAGATCGATCATCTCTCCGGCATCATTATCTGAACGATTTCTGTCAATATTGTTCACCGAAAATGTCCGTATTGCACCGGAATTGTGGCTATTCTGAAAAAATCTGTCGCAATTGCACAGGAAATCGGTGGAAATTTTGTCATATAAATCAGTTTTTTGTGATTGAAAAATCTCCCGCACTGTGATACAATAGTATCGATATTATTTATATGATTGAAAAAGCAGAGGCGCGGATCCAATGAAATGCCGCCGTAACAGTCCGTGGGAAGGACGCTGACGGCACAGAGGTGTATCCGCCGAAGACTTGTCCCAACAGGTCTGGGTCGTATCGGAATACGGTACGGACTGTCATGACACATGTCATGTTGCGCTGCACTCGGAACGGACGTCCGGCTGCTGTGCCTGCGTCTGTTTTTTCTTTCGGAAAGGATTTCGACATGAAAAAAACTCTTTTCAACCGCCGTTCCCTGCTCTGCATCGCCATGATGTTCGCGATTATGGCGCTCTCCATGAGCATCGCGGTCTTCGCCGAAGGTGTCGCGGAAGCCGCAGAAGAAGTTTCCTTCGCTTACGGCACTGCGCTTTCCCTGCTTCCTCCCGTTATCGCAATCGTTCTCGCACTGATTACCAAGGAGGTTTATTCTTCCCTCTTCATCGGTATCCTTGCAGGCGGTCTGCTTTCCGCGGGCTTCTCCTTCAACGGCACCATTGACACCGTTATCAGCGACGGCATCATCGCATCCGTGGAAGGTTCCGCCGGCATCTTCATCTTCCTCGTGCTTCTCGGCATTCTCGTTGCCCTTCTCAACAAAACCGGCGCGTCCGCTGCGTTCGGTGAGTGGGCAAAGAAGAACATCAAGACCCGCGTAGGCGCTCAGCTTGCCACCTTCTGCTTCGGCGTGCTGATCTTCATCGACGACTACTTCAACTGTCTCACCGTAGGCTCCGTTATGCAGCCTGTGACCGACTCCCACAGAGTTTCCCGCGCGAAGCTGTCCTACCTCATCGACGCAACCGCGGCTCCCATCTGCATGATCGCTCCCATCTCCTCCTGGGCAGCAGCAGTTTCCGAATATGCGGAAGGCACCGGCTACTCCGGACTGTTCCTGTTCATCAAGGCGATTCCCTACAACTACTACTCCCTCCTGACCCTCGCGTTCATCATCATCATCTCCCTGATGAAGTTCGACTACGGTCCGATGGCAATCCACGAAAAGAACGCAATCGAAAAAGGCGACCTCTTCACCTCCGGTACCGAACACGCAGCAGTTGACGCCGGTATGGGCAACAAAAAGTGCCGCGTATTCGACCTCATCATCCCGATCGTTGTGCTCATCGCAGTCAGCGTTTACGGTCTCGTTTACGTCGGCGGCATCCATGACGGTGCTTCCTTCATCGACGCATTCGCAAACACCGACGCTACCGTTGGTCTCCCGTGGGGCGGTCTGATTACCCTCGTTGTCGTAATCATCTACCTCATCTGCCGCAGAATCATCACCTTCAAGGAAGCGATGGAATGCATCCCCGAAGGCTTCAAGGCAATGGTTCCCGCAATCCTGATCCTCACCTTCGCAGGCGCGCTCAAGAACATGACCACCTGCCTCGGCTCCGACGTATTCGTTGAAGCTGTCGTAGAAGGCTCCGCAAAGAACCTTGCAAACTTCCTGCCCGCAATCATCTTCCTGATCGCATGCTTCATCTCCTTCTCCACCGGTACTTCCTGGGGTACCTTCGGTATTCTCATTCCGATCGTTACCAGCATCTTCCCTGCATCCAGCGAACTCATGTACATCGGTATGTCCGCTTGTCTCGCAGGTGCGGTTTGCGGTGACCACTGCTCTCCCATCTCCGACACCACCATCATGTCCTCCGCCGGTGCAAGATGCGACCACATCAACCACGTATCCACGCAGCTGCCCTACGCAATCACCGTTGCAGCTGTATCCTTCGTTTCCTTCCTGATCGCATCCTTCATCCAGAACTGGATCATCTGCCTCGCAATCGCAGTTGTCCTCATGGCTGCTACTCTCTTCGTTATCAAGAAGGTAACCGCAAAGAAGGCATAACGCCCTAAAACAAAACGACCGCATGGATTCGTCCGTGCGGTTTTTTTGCGGAAAATAACCGGCAATCGCGGCGGAGTTGGATTACCGGGTATTTGTCTTCCTGTTTTTTGCTGTTCCGTTTACAGCGTGCCGGTGACAGTCAGAACACTCACGCCGGGATTGACCACCCATGCACCGGTTTCATCCTGCGTGAAGGTCGCGGCAGGTACGGTGATCCGTCCGGCAACGGTTGCAAATTCGCCGGTTTCTATGTTGTAGGTGTAGTCCGTGCCCTCCGTCCATGCGTCGCCGTTGAACGTCACCATGATAGCCGCAAACGCCGGATCGAAATCGTCCGTGATGATGACGTTCGCATCTGCATCCGCTTCGGTATTGCCGGTGTTCTGGATGATGAAGGTGTACGTGAGCTGACCGCATCCTGTTACCGTGTTCGGGCAGAGGGATTTGGTGATCGTCAGATTCGGCTCATCCTGTGTGGTGATGG
>JAFTPW010000024.1:0-4190 GCA_017463075.1 Clostridia bacterium | reverse complement strand
CCGGAAGTGTATATACGCGGCAGCCGCCGGATGTGAGACGGTGCAGCATGGAGATGAGCTTGTCGTGCTCGATATTTTTCGATGTATTGGGGATGAGAACGATGGTTTCGGTTTTATTCATTGACGGCCTCCCGGATCTCATGATCGGTTACGCTGTCCGTTCCGCCGACGGATGCAAGGAAGAGGAATTCCGTGTTCCCGTCGCCGCCCGTAATGGGAGATTTCATGATTTTCTGCGGGATCAGCCCGTTTTCTCTGGCGGATGAGAGAACCTTGCGGATTGCGAGTGTATGCTGTTTTTTGTCCTTCACAATGCCGCCTTTGCCGATTCCCTCGCGTCCGCATTCGAACTGCGGCTTGATGAGGGCGAGATAATACCCGTCGTCCGCAAGAATCTGACGCACCGCGGGAATGACAAGCGTCTGCGAAATGAAGCTCAGGTCGCACACGGCAATTCTGCACGGTTCCGGAATCAGCTCACGGCTGAGATAACGCGCGTTGACGCCTTCGAGATTGGTGACGCGGGAGTCGTTCAGCAGGCTTTCGTCAAGCTGACCGTGCCCGGAATCGACGGCGTAGACATGCGCAGCACCGCGTTTGAGAAGGCAGTCTGTGAAGCCGCCGGTGGATGCGCCGATATCGGCTGAGACAAATCCCGTCACGTCGAGCGCGAAGCGGGTCAGTGCTCCGTCGAGCTTCATGCCGCCGCGTCCGACAAAGCCGTGCTCTTCCCCGGTGACGGCAACCGCGTCGTTTTCTTTCACGTCATAGGAAGATTTTGTGATAACTCTGCCGTTGACGGTGACAAATCCGCCGGCGATCAGCTCGGATGCGCGGTTCCGGCTCTTTGCCAGATTCTGTTCGGCGAGATAAATGTCCAGTCTCATTTCTGCCGCGCGAGAAGCCAGATGGCGAGCTTGCAGAGAAGATCGCTGGCGTGGTAATCGGATACCGCTTCGACGGCAAGCAGGGTCAGGAGGGTCTCCTCCGCTTCCGCTTCTTTCATCGACAGGAATGCGAGAACGGTTTTCTTGTCGTTTTTCGCATCACTGCCGACGGTTTTGCCGAGTATTTCGGTACTGCTCTTCACATCGAGGATATCATCGTGAATCTGGAATGCCAGACCGACGGCTTCAGCGTAAAGGTTGATGTTTTCGATATCTTTTGCATAGGGTCTGTCGCATGCGGCGTAGTACCCGAGAAGGCATGCCGCACGGATGAGAGCCCCGGTCTTTTTCAGGTAAATCTTTCTCAGATCCGCATAGCTCTGTACTTCGTTCGCGAGATCGAGAGTCTGTCCGCCGACCATGCCGACCGCTCCGGCTTCATTCGCCAGCTCAGCCACGGCAAGACGCGCGGATTTATGGGAAACATAGCGGTTGGACGCGCACAGCTCAAACGCGAAGGTGAGGAGTGCATCCCCTGCAAGAAGCGCCTCGGCTTCACCGAACCGGATATGGCAGGAAGGCTTGCCGCGTCTGAGATCATCGTCGTCCATGCAGGGCAGATCGTCGTGGATCAGGGAGTACGCGTGGACGCATTCGAGCGCACAGGCATAAGGCATCGCCGCTTCTTCACTGCCGCCGAACAGCTTCGCAAATTCGAGCACCAGAAAAGCGCGGATTCTCTTGCCGCCGCCGAGGGTGGAATATGCCATCGCCCGAGCCGTCACGGTGTCGCCCACGTATTTTTCGGAGAGATATTCGGTCAGCGCGGTTTCAACCTTTTCCGCAGTTTCGCGGAGCGCGGATTCCACCGCTGTGAAAGTCTTGTTTTCCATGTGTGTCTCCGTTTATTTCATATCGGTTTCGACGAGAGTTCCGTCGCCGGCGTTCGTGAGGATTTTCACCTTCTGTTCCGCCGTATCCAGACGGGAGTTGCACAGTTTCACCAGCGCCACGCCTTCTTCAAACATGGCGAGGGATTTGTCGAGCGGTGCGCTTCCGCCTTCGAGCATCCGGACAATTTCTTCCAGACGGGCGATGGAAACCTCAAAGGTCATTTCTTCCATATTCGGCTTGTTTTCATTCATATTCATAGCATTGTTCATGGTTTTCACCCGTTCTGTTTTCTGATTTCGTCAACGGTGCAGAGTGCTTCGCCGCCGATGGTCTTGAATGCGACCTTGTCACCCGGTTCAACGTCCTCGATTTTCTTCACCAGCGCACCGTCGTCGCGGTAAACCGCACTGTATCCGCGGGAAATGACGGAAAGCGGATTGAGGGCATTGAGCTTCCCTGCCGCCGCCGCCATCTCGGCTTTTTTCATCTGGATTTCCCTGTCTTCTGCGAGCCGGAGTCTGTCGGAGAGATGATCGAGCAGAACCCGCTTGTCCTCGATGAGGTTTCCGGGATCGGTCATCGCGCGGCTGTTTGCGAGGGATTCCAGCTTTTCGCGGCGCAGTCTGAACATCGCACGGATGACGTCGGATTCGCGCGTTATAATATTGGAAATTTTCCGTTTCAGCTCTGCCGTGTCGGGAACCGCAAGCTCGGCTGCCGCAGAAGGAGTCGGTGCCCGCCGGTCGGCTACAAAGTCACAGATGGTGAAATCCGTTTCGTGACCGACTGCGGAGATGACCGGGATTCTCGATGCCGCTACCGCACGGGCGAGTCCTTCATCGTTGAACGCCCACAGGTCCTCAATGGAACCGCCGCCGCGTCCGATGATGATGACGTCAACGCTCCGGGTGTAGTTGAAATACTGCATGCCGGCGATGAGCTGGGGCGGTGCGTCGGGACCCTGAACGAGTGCGGGATACAGAACCAGCTTCGCGTAAGGGAAACGGCGTCCGCATACGTTAATCATATCGCGGATTGCCGCACCGGTCGCGGATGTGATGATGCCGACTCTGGTGGGAATCTTCGGGAGCGGCTTCTTTCGTGCGGGATCAAACAGGCCTTCTGACTCGAGCTTCCGTTTGAGCTGTTCGAAGGCAACGTAAAGCGCACCGATTCCGTCGGGTTCCATGCCATCGCAGTAGAGCTGGTAGGTACCGTCCCGTACAAACGACGAAATCCGTCCGTGCGCGGTGACCTTCATGCCGTCTTCGGGGATGAACTTCATCTTCGCCGCCGCGGATTTGAACATGACCGACCGGAGCTGACCGCCTTCATCCTTGAGGGTGAAGTAGTAATGACCGGTGCTGTAATGATTTTTGAAATTGGAAATCTCCCCTTTGACGTACACGTCGGTGAGCTGGGGAGTCATGTCGATGAGGCGCTTGACGTACTCGTTGAGCTGAGTGACCGTCAGAGCACCCGGGAATTTTTCGGGCGTTTTTGCAGTAATATCGTTATTCATTCTATCGAGATGCCGCGTCTGTCGTATTCCCGGGCAAGGAGAGCAACTCCCGCCGCGTTGTCGGAGGAATAGCAGGCATCGGCAAACATTCCGTATTTTTCAAGTGTCCGGCGGATGTACCGGGAACTCATGACGCCGCCGGCGTAGATCACGGGCATATCGCCGTACTGTACCAGCGCATTCTGTGTGATTTTCTCGAGCGTTTTTGCGATGAAATCGAGGGTGTATGCGGAGGTTTCGGGGATGCTTCCCGTCGCTTCAAACCGCTGTGCCGCCTTGTTCTCGAGGCCTGAGAGATTGCACCACGTGTCCTTCACGGAGATTCCGGGCCTGGTGAGCTTCCCTGCAAACGTGAGCGCGGCTTTGTCCATCTCGGCACCGCACGGGAACTGAAGTCCCATTCTGACGCCGGTACGGTCGATTGCCTGACCGCCGTTGATGTCCTTCGTGCCGCCGATTTGGGTGATTCTGAAGATCCGCCGCTCGTCCAGTTCGCAGAGAAGAACGTCCGTTGTGCCGCCGGAGACGTGGAACGCGATGAATCTGCCGTTCATGATGGCGTCACGGTCCGCACCGGCGTTGACACAGGCCGATGTAAGAGCCGCCATGATGTGTCCTGCCTGATGGGAAACCTTAACAAGCGGCACACCACGCACATTCGCAGTCAGCTCAGCCGCGGCAAGTCCGGAGAGAAAGCACGGCATATACGAGCCGTCGTTGTCACGCGGAGTGGCAGAGCATCCGACGGAAATGAGCGTTTTGTCCCGGTTTTCATCGAGGACGCGTCCGGCTTCACGTGCGGCTTCGGGCAGATTTTTTACATGGTGGAACCCCGCGTCGCTCTGTCTCCGTCCTCTCTCGCCTTCCTTGACGGGCAGAGGCACCTT
>JAFTPW010000242.1:0-5709 GCA_017463075.1 Clostridia bacterium | reverse complement strand
CACCGTAATCTCTTCCCATGTATTTGCCGGTGCTGCCATGATGGAAGCCGAAGAACATTGCTGTCGGCATATCACCACCGGATTTCGTGCAACCGACTCTACCTGCTCTCCCATAGCGGAAGTCGGACAGCAGGATGTATATATGAGTCCCGATGAACGTCTGCTGGATGATTTTGCCGCAAAAGGAATTGACGGGAACAAAATCACCGCTGTCGGAATCCCGATCCGGGAAATGTTTGAAAGCAGTCTGCCGAAGGAAACAGCCAAGAGTGCGGAAGGAATTGCAATAAATCATACGCACCTTCTGGTGATGGGCGGCAGTATGGGATGCGGACCGATCCGGGAAATTGTCAACGAAATGGCACAACGTATGGATGATACTATGGAAATGACCGTTGTATGCGGCACCAACAAAAGACTGTACCGGCAGCTGATACGGAAAACAAAGCAGTATCCGCATATCCATATCCGTGGGTATGTGGAAAATATGTCCCGTCTGATGGACTCGGCAGATGTATATCTGACCAAGCCGGGCGGTATCAGCGTCACGGAAGCAAGCATGAAGAAACTGCCGATGGTTCTGATCAACGCAGTAGGCGGATGTGAGGCGTACAACTATCGGTTTTTTATGGATATGGGGACTGCGCTCACCGGATCGGATGCAGCTGAACTTGCAGATGTGTGCATGATTTTGCTCGGTGATGACAACAAGCGTAGTGAGATGCGTGAAAAGTATGATACAGGATCATTCCATACAACGGAAACTGTGCTTGAAACCCTGCGCAGCCTTGAAACTACAAACAAAAATATCATGATGAAATATGTTGCAGAAGGAGAAGGGTATCTGTATGAAGGATAAAACCCAAAAAATCATAATCGGAAGCACCATTGCCGCCGCAGGAATTGCCGGAGCTGCTGCCGTGTCCCATGCCATCACAGAGTACCTGATGCGGGTGGCACTGGATCGTCAGGCACCGAAAAGTATGGTGAAAAGTCAGGAAAAGATGATGGGAGAAAAGCAGAACCGTGAGCTGGTCGAAAAAGTCCGCAGTGCCGCCGCTTCTCTGGAGGAACGGGTCACTGAAACGGTGGAGATTACGGCGGAGGACGGAACACGTCTTGTCGGGCACTGGTGGCCCTGTGAAAATCCCCGGCGTGTATTGATTGCCATGCACGGTTGGCGTTCCACATGGTCGCAGGATTTCGGTATGATCGCCGATTTCTGGCATGACAGCGGATGCAGCATTTTGTTTGCCGAACAGCGCGGGCAGGGAAACAGCGGCGGTGACTACATGGGATTCGGTCTGACAGAACGCTTTGACTGCCGGGACTGGGCGGAGTGGGTGAACGAAAAAACGGATATGCTTCTGCCGGTGTATCTTGGCGGAGTTTCCATGGGAGCATCGACGGTTCTGATGGCATCCGGGCTGGATTTACCGGAGAACATCGCGGGAATTGTGGCTGACTGCGGTTTCACCTCGCCGTATGCGATCTGGAAACACGTTGTACAGGACAATTTCCATCTTTCCTACGACGGGATCCGGAGTCTGGCAGCAGATGACTTGTGCAGACGGAAGATCAAAGCAGGCGCAAAATCCTGTACAACAACGGAAGCACTGAAAAACACCCCGATTCCGGTACTCTTCATTCACGGTACGGACGACCACTTTGTACCCATTGAAATGACCTACGAAAACTACAAAGCCTGCGCATCGGAGAAGCATCTGCTGGTCGTTCCGGGAGCAGAGCATGCCATGAGCTACATTGTGGACCAGAATGCATACGAATCCGCTGTCCGACAGTTCTGGAATCGGTATGACAAATCTGTAAATCTGCTGTAGTGTACAGCTTCCCTTCATGGAATACGTAAAGAAAATGAATCTGAAACCTGTTATTGATTACCGGCAGTTCCGCTTTCATAAGCTGAACACCCCTGAATTCTCTCATCTGAAATGGCTGATCTTCTGGCCGATCTTTGGTATCCTGTTCTGGGCATTTGAATTATTCCGCCCGGCAGAGGACTGCCATGTCATGTACCATCCCATGGATGATCTGATCCCGTTCTGCGAGATTTTTGTCATCCCGTATATGTTCTGGTTCGTTTATCTGGTGGGAATGTACCTGTACACCCTGTTTTATGACATTGACACCTTCCGGCGGCTGATGAAATTTACGGCGATCACCTACACTGCCACACTGGTGGTTTATCTTGTTTATCCCACCTGTCAGGAACTGCGTCCGATTGTGTTTGAGCGTGACAATTTCCTGACCGATTTTATGGCGGGATTCTATCGGTTTGATTCCAACACCAATGTGTGCCCGTCCATTCATGTGATCGGTTCCGTTGCCGTATGTCTTGCCGGACTGCACGCACCGAAGCTGCAAAAGATCCGCTGGAAGCTGTTCTTTCCCGTCACGGCAGTGCTGATCTGTATGGCAACGGTATTTCTGAAGCAGCATTCGATTCTGGATGTCTTGTGGGCACTGCCCATCTGTGCGGCAGCGTATTGGATTGTATGGCACAATGCAGGCAGGCGCAAACATAAAAATACAAACGATTACCGACAGCGGAAACGTGAAATCCATCAGGAGTAAAGGATGTGCAGGAGTGAAAAGTGACCGATGGTTTATATCTTTTACGAATATTCTTTATCGGTAAGATTGATGATGTGTTCGGGATAATCGGGAATTGATGTATTTCTTGGCGTACAGCATACCAACCGCTGTACATGGAAACACCACAGCTTCCCGCCGCCATGCCAGCCTATACTATAATACTGCCATCCCTCAATAGCCCATTCGTATGGTGTATTTATGACCCATACCTGAACATAGACAAAGAAAACGGCGATCCATCGTTATTGATGAACCGCCGTTTTTGGCTTACTGCGAAAGCAGATGGAATCATCGCCGTCCACTGCGATTGCTTTGGCATCCACAATGGTCTGGCCTTCGTAAGTCAGACTGAAGCTGCCGCGGAATTCCATAAGATTGCAGTCCATGAAATCCACAGTGCTGTAAAAACTGTCGTAATCCGCTTCTGTCCCGGAAAGATCGAAACAGCGCACTCCGATTTTGCGGTACTGTGTGGAAGACGCGGGAGTTGCCGCAAATGGAGAGGCAGGAACCCGAACATTCCCATCGCATCATCCAACGATCCGTTGTATTTTTCCAAAAATGCGGTTGTTGATTCCTTGAAAAAGGTATGCTATACTATAATCAGGCAGGGTACCGATGCTGAATTTTCCGAAAGGAGCAACAACAGTGGAAATGAATATCGGAAACAAGATCCGCGAACTGCGCAAGAAGAAGGGGATCACACAGGAACAGCTGGCGTCCGCGCTCGGCATCACTTCGCAGGCGGTCAGCAAGTGGGAGATGAGCACAGGATACCCGGATATCGCCATGCTTCCGGTCATCGCGGGGTATTTCGGCGTGAGCATGGATACGCTGTTCAATTATGATGCGGACAAGCTGGAAGAAAAGATTATGGAGGTCCTGTATCATTCCAGAGTGGATGCACACACATTTGAGGAGACCGAAAAAATCCTTCTCGAAGGCATTGCCGATTATCCAACCGGATATATTCTGAAACGGGAACTTCTGGAAGAGTATGCCGGAGAAATCCGGGCACATGACAGAACCGATCTTGTGGAAAAAACGCTGGAACTCGGAAAGCAGATCTGCGAGGAATGCGAGGATTCGTTCATCCGTCTCGGCGTCATGGGTGATATGGCGGGTATCTATATCACAACCGGCAGATATGAGGAAGGAAAAAAGCTGATCGAGTCCATGCCATACCGGTATCATCTGGATATTTACGACAGAATGCGCTGTACTTCGATGTTTTTAAACGAAGAGGATGGGCTTCACGAAACAAGACAATGGAAACGGTGGGCGCATCAGGAGCTTCATCTGGTATGCAGGGCAGAGGGATACAGTTTCTTTGCCGTCGGTGACTACGAAAATGCGCTCTGGTCGTTTGAAGAAGCGGCAGACCTGATCGAGCGGTTCTGGAGAAGACCGATTCCGGACGAGTATGCGCTGCTCCAGTCACCGTATGTGCCGCAGGGACTTTGCGTACTTGCAGCTGCCGGATGTCTGTATCAGCTGGGACGCCTGGAAGAATGCGATGCGGCACTGGATAAGGCATACCATCTGATCCGTGATTATTACAGTGATGACGAATGGGAATGGCGAAAGGAACAACGCATGAAGGAATACCGATGGGTATATCATACAGTACGTCTCGATGAATACAAACCCTGCATCTGACAGGAATCCGATACCGCACAAACCTCCCGCTCCGGCAGAGGAAGCAGGATGGGAGATCACGCCGCAAGCCTGACTTACGGTGAGGAAGGAATCATGCACGCATTCCTCCACGATCTCGGCAGAGTGAAATACGATGTTGTCAACGACGACGAAACGATCGATGCCTTTTACACGTTATCCCGTCTCGAAGGGATTATCCCTGCCATCGAAAGCTCCCATGCCGTTGCCTACGGAATCAAGCTCGCGAAAACGCTGGGCAAAGGCGCCGTGCTGATTAATCTCTCCGGCAGGGGCGACAAGGACATGGATTATATCATCGAAAAATACGGAATCCGATGATTTCTCAGATGCAATTCCGCTCATGATGCTTCTTGAATTGCCTGCGGGTTTGTGGTATAATGGTACCGACAAAAACCAAGGAGTGCGGTATGATTATTTCAACAAGAGGACGATACGCCCTGCGTGTGATGCTGGAACTTGCGGAAAATGAGAGCGGCGACTATATTGCCATGAAGAAAATTGCGGAAAAACAGGGAATTTCCCTCAAGTATCTGGAACGCATCCTGCCCGTGCTGACGCAGAATCAGATCGTGGAAGGGGTACAGGGCAAGGGCGGCGGATACCGTCTGACACGCAAACCAGAGGAATACAGAATCGGCGAAATTCTCCGTCTGACCGAAGGGGATCTCGCGCCTGTGACCTGTCTCGAATGCGATGCGGAAGTATGTCAGAGACGGGACGAATGCCGTACACTTCCCATGTGGACGAAGCTGCACGATATCATCGGAGAATACCTTGACAGCGTGACACTCGCCGATCTTCTGGAAGGGAAGGCGTGATTTCCTGAGCATGCCGGAACCGGGAATGACGCGGAAAACACAATCGCTGCAAACAACCGGGGCGTCCTGTCGTGTACAGAATCCCCCGGCTGTGTTTCGGTATGCACCCTGACAAATCCGAAGTGCGGTGCGGGATGGGCGCGGGACTCTGTCAGAAATCTTCCCGGAATCGGAGCCCATGGCGTTTACGATATAAAAAAAGCACTCCGATCTGTCGGAAAAACCGTCAAAAAGCCCTTTGCAGTTCCCGAAAAATTGTGATATACTATCGGCAGTGCGTAGCCAGAAGGCGTAAGTCCAGCTCATTGGATTTACGCCTTTTCTGCGTTTATGGAGGTATTATCATGGAAAAAACAATTCAGAACGATCTTGCCGCCGAAAAGGTTGGCAGACTTATGCGCAGATATGCCGTGCCCTGCATCATCTCCCTTCTGGTCGGTGCGCTTTACAACATCGTTGACCAGATTTTTATTGCAAACGCTTCCTATCTCGGTTCCTACGGAAATGCCGCGAATACCGTTGTATTTCCGCTGACCGTTATTGCCCTCGGCATCGCCGTGATGATCGGTGACGGCTGCTGTGCGTTTGTCAGCAT
>JAFTPW010000241.1:0-5762 GCA_017463075.1 Clostridia bacterium | reverse complement strand
GGCACACGTGAAGCCCCGTGCCTGCGAATTCCGGGCGATTTATGAAGGCCATGAGATCGCGGTGCATACCCTGACCCATCAAGCATTGTCCCAGCTGTCCGATGAAGAGGTGATCCGTCAGGTTGAGGAAGACCGCATTGCTTTGTCGGAGCTTGCCGGATACGAAGTGGTGGGCATGGCATATCCCGGCGGCACCCATGTGATGAACGAACACGTTGCTGAGCTGATCCGTAACCATACCGGCGTGAAATATGCCCGCACCACGACGTCCACTCACAATTTCGATTTGCAGACCAACCTGCATATTTTCAATCCCACCGTGTACCATCATGTGGAATGGGACAAACTGTTTGCGCTCGGCGAGGAGTTCATCCGTCTCAAGCCCGACAAGCCGCAGATTTACTACATCTGGGGACATGCGTATGAGTTTGACATCCACGGTGACTGGGAGCGATTTGAAGAATTCTGCCGGATGATTTCCGGTAAGGAGGATATCTTCTACGGCACCAACCGTCAGGTACTGCTGAATGAGGCGTAATCTCGCTGACGGAGATGGCATCCCGGAACACCGTGCGGCTGATTTGAACCAAAGAAAAACCGTGCGGCAGAGTAATTTCGTTTACCGATTTTACTTTGCTGCACGGATTTTTTTATGAGTGCGGAACAGGATGCGTGATGGCAGAGCGTTTCTGATGCGTCATGGGATTGGAGCGCGGGTCAGCGGGTTCTTTCCTTGAAGAGCTTTCCGTCCAGCAGATCGTGGCGTGCGATATCCATATGCCAGCCTTCCGCCATGCTGGTGATGCCGAGGGTGCGGGCAGTATCGTACATGGCGTCAATGCGCTCGGGATCCACGGTTTCGTTGTAGATATCGCGTGCGATTTCCGTGAATTCCAGCGAAAACGCCACTTTTTCCACGTAAATCCGCTGGGACAGGGGCAGATTCTTTGCCTGCGCTTTCGCAATGATCTCTTTCGCCTTCGTGATGGTGGGCTCGTCGATGTAGGGCGTGTCCGGATGCTCGAAAATTCCGAAGTGGATGCCGCCGTCGAGAAGCCGTTTCTGCATATGCGCGATATACTCACGGATTTCAGCCGCCGCGGGACCGTAGACAGCTTCCGTGAATTCAAGAATGCCGGCCTCCACGTCAAAATCGGGATTCCACAGCAGCTTGGCAAGAAGCCATGTGCGCATCTCGGTCATATCCGGGCTGACGGACTGATAGTTGCCTTCCTCATAGACGCCGCGGACGCCGTTTTTCACGAAGAAGCGCATATTCGGTCCGAGCACCTGAAAATTCGGGAAGGGAAGCCAGAAGTACCGGTAGTTGGTCACGTAGTCCCAGATGTAGATGCGGTCACAGATTCTGCCCCAGCCGATCAGATCCTCCTGAAAACTGGTATCCGTGGGCTTTGCCCTGAGCTTGAATCCGCAGGTGACTTCGCGGCAGGTTTCCAGAGGATGGGCAAAACAGCATTCAATGGAGCAGAGACGGACGCAGACATTGTGACGAGGCTTCACCAGCTTCGGCGGTCTGCGGGTGTACATGTAAGCCAGCGTATCCACAACGACATCGGGGAATTCTTCTTCAATCGCCTCCGCAACCTTGTTGACAAAGGTAATCATCGTGCCGGACTGGCTTCCGTTTTCGGCATCGATCTTCGCGCATTCCGGGCATTCGCAGGCATTCCGCCAGTCATTCTGTGAAACGGAGACGATTCTCGCGGACGGATTGGCGCGGAGTGCTTTTTTCACATTTTCCACAACGATCTTCAGCACATCCGGATTCGTCAGACAGAGCTGGGTCTGATTCCGGATCCGCTCGCCGTTTATCATGGAGAAATACTCCGGATGCTCGTCGAAATATACATCGGGACTGCACAGATGATTGAAGGTGTGGACATACAGCGCGTAGCCGTGACGGATGCCGCCGTACCAGCGATCGGGACCCGCACCGTTGAGGCGGTTTCTTGCACTCCATTCCGGTCTGACGAGCGGGGCATAATCCAGCTGACGGTGCTCGAGCGCGGGCTTGTCCGTGTAATCGATGGCATCGAATTCGAGCGTTTCCCGCTTGGGGATTTTCGTCACATCATGGGAATAGAACTGGACGCCGAGAAGATCCTCCAGCAGGGCATAGATACCGTACATGACGCCCTGACCGGAACCGCCGCTGATTTTCAGACCCGTTTCGGCACAGCTCCGGATTGCGAACTGTTCTTCTTCGAGCGAGGGATCGACGGAAAAGTGAATGGAAGGCGCGTCACAGCTGTCCGTGATGGAGAATTTCGCACCGGTCATGCGCCATAAAATGTGGGAAAGATCCCGGGCGGCTGTTTGGATTTCCTGAGGAGCATCCGTTCCGACTACAATCGGCAGATAAGCGGTACCCTTGTCCGCGGCCAGTATTCTGTTCATAGTTACCTCATGCATGTTGTGTTTTTTATGTAAATTATACAGGATTTACGCGGGAATGTCAACGGGATTTGCTGTATATTTCGTGCATTCTACCAATTTAAACAAACTACACTTGACACAAGTGGTCTATGCATGGTATAATACAGTAAACGGGAAATCCGCTGTTCCTGCCGTGGTGATGCATGCGGCATGGGACAAAACGGCAGTGAAATGATGGAAAAATACGGAATGAACGAAAATGTGGAGTCAGTGCATCATGGCTCCTCTTTTCAGATAAGGAGCGAGCATGAAAATCACGATATTGTTGCTGCTGGCAGTCATGATACTGACATCGTGCCGGTCGAACGAAAATGCACCCGTGGAAAATGCCGAAACCATGGCGCCCGGGACAATCATGCTGACGGAAATCACGGAAGACACACCCGATGAAAGCTCTGCGCAGATCAGCGATACAGCTTACTTCGGCGGTGTGATTTATACGGCATATGAAGACCGAATCACGTCCACCCACGCCGGTGAAACGACCGTATTCGCGGAGGTGCCGGTGAGACTGATCACAGCTGACAAAAATGGCGTCTGCATTCTCGGCGGCGGAAAATACCGGGAATACGCCATGGACGGAACCCTGACGGCGGAATATGATGCGGACATTGCGGCGGAATTCATGTGTGTGACCGAAACCTATGCCGTTTTTGCCGAACCGTACGATGGCGGACACAAACTGATCCGGCTGAACCGGACAACGGGAGAGATTGCAGATGTGCCGGATGTGGAAAACTCCTACGGTCAGCGGTATGTGGTCAAATCCCTGTCGGCGATGGAAGAGGACCGGATTCTGGTGCTGTGCTGGTCGGACAAGGATCCCGTCGCGGCGAGATTCGGTTCCCTGATCCGGGTTTTGGAGGCGGAAACCGGAAAGCGTGAGAGCAGTTATCTGATGGAGAATCTTCCGTCCTGTGCCGCATACAATCCGGCTGACGGGTATATCTATTCGGTATCTTACGATGCAGTTCCCGTCAGAGATCAATACTACCACACCCTGTACCGCCATTCCGGTGATTCTCAGGAGGAAACTGCGTATATTGCCAGCATGACAACGATCAGCAAGCTGATAATGAACGGACGGGAATATTTTACTTATTCGGCACATACTTCCGAGGTGATTACGGCTTCCGTTCCCGAGTTGGAAAATACTGTCCGTCTGCTGATGGACAACGCACAGGTCAAGTCTGAGCTTCAGGCTCTGGTAATACTTTTGCAGAGTGAATACGGCATCAATCTGGTGCTGAAGCATCTGCCTGCGGATCAGTTTGACGAAAAAGTGCGGCTGAAGCTGCTTGCAGGTGACAAGGATTTTGATCTGATGGTGATTCCCGATGCCGGGGATTTGCTCACACCCGTGCTGAACAATCACGCATACCGATCTCTGGATGAATTTCCGGAAGTAACCGCGCGGTTTGACGAAATGTATCCCTTTGTCCGCGGAATGTGCACCAACGAAAAATACGGGGATGTGTTCGGTATGCCGTTCGGATGGAATCTGTCAAAATGCGTTCTCGCAGTGAATCCGGAGGCATCGGATTACATTGCAGTACCGGACGGTGCATGGACAATCGAAGAATTCTGCGATCTGGCAGAAAAATATGCTGAGACCCGCACGGACGATGATCCCTATTTTTGCAATACAACTCTGCTGACTCAGCTGATCTGCTCGCTGACGCAGGCTCTGTCGGACGGAACCGTAACGCGGGAATATGTGGAAGAGATGGAAACCCGGCTGCACAATCTGATTGGCACAGGCGCAGTTCACGATACAAACGGTTCTGCAAATCGTAATGCCAAGCTTCTTCTGATTCTGTGGGAAATCATGTGGCCGTCGGATGGTGAACGTGAGATTGACACCTACGACCGATGTGCGCTGCCGTCAGTGAACGGAAAGGTGTATGTGCAGGGAGGCGGTTGGCTGGTGATGAATCCGAATGCGGCAAACAGCGAAAACGCGGCGGAGCTTCTGAAAATTCTGGCGCAGGAGGAGTTCAGCCGGAATCCGTCCCTGCCGACCTGTGCGTACGTGTATCCGGATTATTCGAAATATCAGCATGACGAGGATGTTTCGGACCGTATGCTTGAGGTTTACGAATACCATGGAACTCTGCTGAAGGACGCCAAGCCCCTGACGTTCGAGCCGGACGAATTCAGCCGGATTCTGCATCGGGAAGGACTCTGGACGGAATGCTTCAGCGGCATGTCTGCGGAGGAATTCACACAAACCCTGTGGGAGGATCTGCAAAAACGGATTTATGAGTGAGCAGATACAACAAAGCCAATGCGGAAATGTTGTGAAATCCGCCGAAATTTTCCATAAAAGGAAATAAAACGCGAAAAAACAGAAACAAAACCGCCCCGGCGAACGTCTAAGGAAGTAAAAAAACATGGAGGACGAACATGAAAAAGATACTGCTGACTGCACTTGCACTGCTGTGTCTCGCCGGATGTACAGCGGAACAGCTCGGAGAAAATCTGCCGGGTCAGAAAAAAGAAAACGGAACGGAACAGAACGAAGCGAAACTGCCGGAGCCGAACGAAACCTACCGGATGGACGACATCGCGGACGGACTTCACCTGCTCGAAAGCGCACTCTCCGTTTATCCGTACGAGAACCGCATTTATGCTGCAAACGGCGACAGTGTGGGGTATTACGATCCCGCGGATATGCAGTACACGTCTCTTACCGCCGTTCCCGCAGAGCAGATTCTTGTGAATGAAGACGAGCTGATCGTGCGGGATGGGGAGAAGATTTCCGTGCTTGACATGACCGGAACGGTTACAGCGGAGTGGACAGTGGATGATATCAACACCGAGGACCGGTTTATCTGCATGTCTGCATCCGACGAGTTTATTATAGTGACATATCAAAAATCTACGGAAGAAGGCTTTGCTCAGTTTCTTACTGCTGTCAGACGTGCGGATGGAGTTGTGACCACGCTTGATTTAAGAGGAGAGCGTATTCTGGATTATCCGATGAGCATTGCGCATGAAAGTGACGAACGCTTCATGATTCTGTCGACGTATTATCGTGAGAATGATATCATACTGCATCCCGCTGTATTTGAATATAACGCCGTAAAAAACACCATTGAATATCTGTACGATTTTGAAGGTGAGGTCAATGCGGATTATACAGATGGCTCAGTCTACTCCTTTACCAATGCCCTTAATGTCTGGCAGTTCATTGAAACTTCGGAAAACGGAGAAAAATCTCAGATAATGAGAAACATCCGGAAAGATCTTGCGAATCAGGCATTCTATGAAATAGCTGGATCGGCGGATGTCCGTAGAAATTT
>JAFTPW010000240.1:0-3841 GCA_017463075.1 Clostridia bacterium | reverse complement strand
GATACAACGAATGGAGATAACACAACCCTTCCCGACAATCCGGGTATAACCGACAATCCCGATGTAACCGAAAATCCGGGTAATGATACTGCCCCTGCACCTGATACCACAGACGATAATGATCCCGGTGCTGACGGTGGAAACAATATGGGAATGTGGATCGCTGTTATTGCTTGCGGCATCATAGCTGTTGCCTGCGTTATCACTGTAGTGGTTGTACTCGCGAAAAAGAATAAGAAAAAAGAATGAAACAGCGAGGGACGCCTATGAAATGGCTTTTCATCGGACTCGGAGCCGCTCTTGCTGCCGCAGCGATTGCCGGCGGCATAGCGGCGGTCTGCCGCCGACGTCCGGAAGAAACGAGCGACGACATGGACGGCGGTGTTGTCAAGCGGTATTGGGCGGATGCACCGAAAGTGATCGCTTCCACCGAAATCGTGACCTTTCACTGTAAAATCTCCCTGCTGGCAGTGTGTGATGTGGATGATCTCGGACACCGTGTTTATACACTTGATGCCGCTTTGCGTGACGGCGAGGTGCTCGTAAAGTACGATTGGTACGAGCGGAACGGCGGAAGTGACAAAGCAGAGTATGCATCAGATGCGGATTTCATGGTCCGCCTGCAGGAGATCGTCGCAACATACAATTTTGCCCAGCACAACGGATATTACCATACTGTCAGCGGCCTGCCGGCTATGTACGGAGAGAGCCTTGATATCGTCTACGAAAGCGGTGAGCGCATTACCGTTCACGATAACCAGAGCGGATTTCTGCCAATCGAGGCTGTAAGGGCACTTATTAAGCTGTTCGGTGCGGCGACCAAATTGGAAAATCAATAAATTTTGAGGAGGATCTATCATGTCAATCTTTGATAAGTTGAAGAAAAACGTACAGACTGCGGTGAAATCCGCAGCAGTATCCGCTATTTCGAGCGAGGAAACCTTCACCTTCGCGGCGCTTCCTGAAAGTCTTGCCGAGATGAAAGCTTTGCCCGAAGCATCGCTTGCCAGTCCCTTTGCGACTGCGGCACTGACTGTTTGCGCGCTGTGCGTTTATGCCGCAGATAAGTCGATCGGCACGGAAATGCTCAATTTCCTGCGCGGTCCCCGTCCGCTGTCGAATCATGATATCTCGTTTTTGAACGATCGCTTCAGTGACGGCCATCATGTACCGTTCTCCTATTTCAAGGGCGCGGTTCCCGCAAACAATTACACACCGGACACGCCGTTTACCATCACCGTAACCAGCGGCCCCTATTCCGACGCAAACGAAGGGTATAAAAAGCTCTTTATTGCCAGCGGCGGTGCGGACAGTCCGCGCGAAATCGTTCTGCGGAAGCTCGGCGACGGCAGATGGATGCTGTGGGATCAGTTCCTGCTTGTGAGCATCCGTAAGCCGAAATCCGACGATCCGTGGGCATGACAAAACGGATACTGATAACCGTTATGGTATTTACAATGCTGTTCGGACTGTTTGGGTGCGGCGAAAAAGCACCTAAAACCGTCACATCGGTGGAGACAATGACACTTACCTTACGCGGGATGCGTGGCGGTCATGTGTACAAATTCGACGGTGAGGGCAACGCGACGGAGCTGCGGCGTTACCGGGAAGTTTACAGCGGTGGAGAAGACGAGCTTGTGCTTGAGTCGAGCGTGCCCTGCGGTGTGCAGACAATGATTGAACTTATGAACAACTGCGGTATCCTTCGTTGGGACGGTTTCCACGGCAAACATCCAAAGAATGTGAAAGACGGGATCATGTTCCGCTTCGAGGCGACGGTAAACGGCGGACAGACGATCCTCGCTGAAGGTTCTGCGAATTTTCCGAAAGGTTACCACGAATTTGTGCGCACTTTAGATGCAATGCTCGCAGAGAGTGAAAATGAATAACAGGAGAGAGAATTATGGGACTTATTAAAGCGATTACTGGAGCAGCAGGCGGCGTGCTTGCCGATCAGTGGAAGGAATTTTTCTACTGCGACTCCATAGCAAACGATATTCTGATTGTCAAGGGACAGAAGCGCATCAGCGGACGTTCCTCTAACACCAAAGCAGAAGACAACATCATCTCCAACGGTTCCGGCATCGCCGTCGCGGATGGTCAGTGCATGATCATCGTGGAACAGGGCAAGGTCGTTGAGCTCTGCGCCGAGCCCGGTGAATTTACCTGGAACAGCTCCACCGAGCCTTCCATTTTCGCGGGCAGTCTCGGTGAAAGCATCCTCGAATCCTTTAAAGCTATCGGCAAGCGCTTTACCTACGGCGGCGACACCGGCAAGGATCAGCGGGTATACTACTTCAATACCAAGGAAATCCTCGACAACAAGTTCGGCACGGCAAATCCGATCTCCTTCCGCGTGGTGGATTCCCGTATCAACTTTGACGTGGACGTATCCCTCCGCTGCAACGGTACATACACCTTCCGCATCACCGACCCCATCAAGCTGTACACCAACGTGACAGGCAATGTAGCGCAGTCTTACAGCAAGGATGAACTGCGTGACACCATGAAGACGGAATTTGTCAGCGCCCTCGGTCCGGCACTTGCCAAGCTGTCCATGCTGGAGATCCGTCCGAATCAGATCCCGGCACATACCAATGAGCTTGAGACCTACCTCAACGAGGAACTTTCTGCCGAATGGGGCCCACGCGGTATCGGCGACGTCAAGGTAGCCATCAATCCGCCGACACTGACCGAGGAAGATCAGGAAATGCTCAAGACTGCACAGAAGACCGCTATGTACCGCGATCCAACTATGGCTGCGGCTACACTGGTCGGCGCACAGGCGGATGCGATGAAAGCGGCAGCTTCCAACGAAGCAGGTGCGATGACCGGCTTCATGGGCATGGGTATGGCGATGAACTCAGGTGGTATGAATGCACAAAATCTCTTTGCAATGGGGCAACAGCAGCAGGCACCGACAGCACAGCCTGCACCCTCACAGGACGGCTGGAAATGCGCCTGCGGTGCAGTGGCAACAGGTAAGTTCTGCCCCGAATGCGGCGCAAAGAAGCCCGAACCCAAGCCTGCGGGCAGCTGGACGTGCAAATGCGGTACGACGGCTACCGGTAAATTCTGCCCTGAGTGCGGTTCACCCAAGCCTGCCGATGACGGCTGGACCTGCTCCTGTGGCGCGGTGAACAAGGGTAAATTCTGTGCAGAATGTGGCGCGAAGAAGCCTGCCGGTGTTCCGCAGTACAAATGCGATAAATGCGGATGGGAACCGGAAAAGGGCGTGAAGCCTCCGAAGTTCTGCCCCGAATGCGGCGACCCGTTTGACGACGGCGATATTCAGTAACGGGAGGGACACACATGGGTTTATTCGATAAAAAATACTGCGATATCTGCGGTGAAAAGATTGGCTTTCTCGGGAATCGTAAACTGGAGGACGGCAATCTCTGTAAGGACTGCGCACGAAAACTGTCCCCGTTTTTCACGGAACGGCGCAGCTCTACTGTAGATGAAATCCGCTCCCAGCTCGCGTATCGGGAAGAAAATGCGAAGAAACTCGCAGATTTTCTCCCCGATCTGGTATTCGGTACGGATGAAAAGGTCTATCTCGATCTGAGTGCAAAACAGCTCATCGTAACAAGTGCAGAAGATTTCCGTGAGGATAATCCCGATATCATTGATGCTTCACAGATCATTTCCTATGAAAAGAACATTGAGGATAACGAGGAGGAAATCTTCTTCACAGATAAAGAAGGCAATGAAAAAAGCTATAATCCTCCGCGATACAGTCATGCATACGAGTTTCATATCACACTGAAGATCGACTCTCCGTGGTTTGAGGAAATCAGCGTCGATCTGAATAATGGAGAACGTCCTGATAGCAGAGAAT
>JAFTPW010000239.1:0-3276 GCA_017463075.1 Clostridia bacterium | reverse complement strand
TGGCGGCAAAGATCGAAACCTACAAGAACGCTCCCGAAACCACCGACGTGACCGCTCCCATTGCCGGACGCATCGTCTCCGTCAATTTCGTTCCCGGCGATACCGTCACCAGCGGCAACACTGTCGCGGCAATCGAAATCGCGGACAAGGGCTACATCTGCGAAATCACCATGGACACCGAAGAGGCACGCAAGATCCAGATCGGCGCTCCGTGTTCCATTTCCAACTCCTGGTGGTACTCCAACGTGGAAGCCTCCGTCACCCAGATCCGCTCCGTTCCGCAGAGTCAGGGTCAGAAGCGCATCGTGACAATCGAGGTCAAGGGCGACGTGTACGAGGGTCAGTCCCTGTCCTTCACCATCGGCGACAAGAGCCAGTCCTATGACACTGTTCTGCCGAATTCCGCGATCCGTGAAGACAACGACGGCAAATTCGTGCTGGTTGTGGATTCCAAGAACACGCCCCTCAGCGTCCGCTACACCGCCAGACGTGTGAACATCGAGGTCATTGCCTCCGACGACACGCAGTCCGCGGTATCCGGTCTCTACGGCAGTGAGTTCGTCATCACCAACTCCACAACGCCCATTTCCGACAAACAGCAGGTCAGACTTGCTGAAAACTGATGCGAGGTGCATCGTGAACGATAAAGTCAACAGAAAAGTCCTGAAGCTCTCCGGCGTGATTGCCGTTGTATTCGCTGCGTGCCTGATTCTCACCGGCATTTTCGAGCTGTGCGTGGGTGTGATGGAGAAGAACATCAATTTCATCCACGCCGGTGATCGATGGTCAGCGGACGGGGAACCCTTCGCGGTCATCACCATGTACTCCGAGGAGAGCGCCGCCGTTTCCGTCGATCAGATCACGCAGTGGGCATACTCCGTGGATCAGAAGCTGCTCGAATCCTCCGTCACTCCCAAGGAAAACGCACGGTCGTGGGCATACTGCTACGGCGCGCAGGATACACTGACGGTCTCGGGTCCCAAGGGTCAGGCGACTGCGGAAACCTTAGCCGTCGGCGGCGACTTCTTCGTGTTCCATCCGCTGGAATTCACCTACGGATCCGCGTTCCTCAACGACAACTCCAACCCGATGGGCGTCGTGCTTGACCGGGATCTGGCGTGGCGCGTGTTCGGTGCGGAAAACATCATCGGCATGGAAGTGCGGATCGGCGGGTATGATTTCACCGTCGTCGGCATCTCCGAAAAGGAGTCCGGCGGAGAGATCTACGAATATACCTACGGGGAACGTCCGCGTCTCTACATGAGCTATCTCGGCTACCGCAAGCTCGCGGGCGATGGACACATCACGATTTTTGAAGCCGCGCTCCCGAATGCGGTCAAGTCCTTCGCGTGGAACATTTTCGACGGCGCTGTCTCCTTCAATGAGGAGAAAACCGCAGTCATGGAGGCATCCGACCGCTTCTCCCTGACGTCAAGATGGGAGAACATGAAGACCCTGAAATACTCCTGGATCCGCGAAAACCGAATCGAATACCCCTACTGGGAAAACGAAGCCAAGGTCTCCGACTACCGCTGTGCCATCCTGATGATCTTTGAAGCGGCGGTCGCGGCAATCGGCGTCACGGCAATGCTTCTTTCCTTCATATTGCTCCGCGTTTCCGGATATACATTGACCGACAGCATCAAAAATCTCGTGAAGAAGCTCCCGAAGAAGCCGAAGAAGCAAAAGAAACCGAAACAGCCGAAGAAACAGAAGAAAGCGAAAGCCGCACCGGGCGCGAGTATCCCGGCGGACAACATGAAACAAGCGAGGTAACAGCATGACAGTAAAGAGAATTGCCGCAGCCGCACTTGCGGGACTGATGGCTTTGTCCTGCGCATCCGCTCTCACGTCCTGCAAGAAGGACAAGGGACCCGTGATGAGCAGGAGAACCAACGTGTACGCCGGGGAAGAACTGCCTCTCCCGGAAGGCGTAACCTACGTTCAGAATATGTTCACCGCAAACGAAAGCGTATATCTCATCTACAACACGGAATATTCCATCGTCAGAAACGAAATGGGCGAGGAAATGCTGCGCAAGGCGGGCTACTACTGGCAGGCGATGAACTACGAGGAAGTGGTAGAAGATATCATCGTTGACGAAGAGATTGCCGTTCCGTACGCTGCATCCGCGAAGATCGCCGTGGAAACCGCAGCTGCTGTGGAGACCGAAGCTCCCGTAGTGGAAGTTCCGGAAACCGAAGCTGATGTCGATCTCAACGGCGACGGTATTGCGGACAAACCCGCGTCGTCGGACGTCAAGCTGCCCACTTCCGCTGACGAAATCGTCTTCGGTGAGCAGTATTCCAACGTCCTGCTTCCCGAGGGCTGGTATTTCGATTATACCTCCGTCCAGAGTCTCGCGCAGGTTCCGTTTGCGGGCGGTGATCCCGTGGTGACGGAAGTGCCGAAGAACGATCCCGATGCGTACAGCAGTGCCATGTCCATCTCTCCGGCGGGTGACCTGTACATGATTATGCAGAAGTGGTCGTACGACGAAGAAACCATGATGAGCACCACGAAATACACCCTCGAGCGCATCAACATCACAACGGGTGAGCTGGTCTCGACCGCCGATCTCAACGCGGAACTGGCGAACGCGGATCTCGATCCCAACAATTTCTACATCGGCTCGCTCACCATTGACAACGCCGGCAATCTCTACGTCAACGCCGACTCCGTGATTATTCAGCTCGACGAAAACGGCAAGTATGTCAGCAAGACCGAGCTCGATTCCGGCTGGATCAATCAGCTCCTCGGTATGGGAGATAAGCTGATGGTGATGTTCTACTCCGACACCGCGCAGACCTATCAGATCAAGATCATGGAAAACGGCGAGCTGACGAGTGTGGAATCCGTGACGCTCAAGAACCTGATGCAGAACTACTACGGTCTCTACGGCACGGGTGAAAACAAGCTCTACTACGGTACCGCAAGCGGCATCAGTGTCTACGATTTTACCACCGATACCGCGGAAGAAATCCTCAACTACATCAACTCCGACATCGACTTCAATACCGTCAACAGAACCATCGTTCTTCCCGACGGACGCGTGCTCATGTCCAACACCGACTGGAGCAGCAACGAAAACAACACCACGCTCAGCATCATGGAGCGGATCCCGGACGAACAGCTCAAGGATGAAATCATCGTCACCGTCGGATCCACAACCACGGACTATCAGCTTACCAAGGCAATCATCGCCTACAACAAGAAGAACACCGGCACCCGCATCTCCGTGAAATCCTACGATCAGTACAACAATCAGGAAAACGA
>JAFTPW010000238.1:0-3971 GCA_017463075.1 Clostridia bacterium | reverse complement strand
CTGGTTCTTTTTGATACGGATGTTGACATCCTGCGCCGCTTTCAGACCGCCGAAAGAGATGCCGAGATTTCTGGTTTCAAGAATGTATTCTGCCATTATTTCCCACCATCCTTTCTCTGGTAATCCTGTTTGTCCTGCGGAACCAGATCGATGGAGAGAACCTCGTTCATTTCGATCTTGGTGGGTACAACGTCCCATTTCGCCTGGTCGTCCTTGATGTGCGCAGGGTCGGTCTTCCGGCGTACGAGCTTGTTCACGAGCACACCGAAATTGTACTTTTCGCGGAACGGCTTGAGCGCGGGTGCATTGTTGTAGATGACGATGACAATCAGGATGACCGCGTACAGGAGATTCTGGAGCACTGCAAGGTCCCCGGTCAGAATCGTCGCCAGCTTGGTGTTGAGGAATGTGATCAGTGCCGCCGCGATGATGGAGCCGTTGATGCTGCCCATACCGCCGAGCACGACCATAACGAGAATTTCGATGGAGTAGTTGTAGCCGAACTTTGCGCTCTGCACGTTGTAGTTGGAGAAGCTGTACAGCACGCCTGCGATTCCGGCGAAGAACGCAGAAATCGTGAACGCGAGCAGCTTGTACTTGGTGACGTTGATGCCGGTTGCACGTGCCGCGATTTCGTTGTCGCGGATGGCAGTGACGGCGCGTCCGTGCTTGCTTCGGATGAAGTTCTGGAGCACAGCGAGCGTCAGGAGTACGAGCAGGAACGCCCAGATGAAGAGATACTGCTTGTCGTAACGGGGTGTTGCCAGACCGAGCGCGCCGCCGAAGGATTCCGCGGACGTATTCTGGAAGATGGACTTCACGATTTCGCCGAACGCGAGGGTCACGATGGCGAGATAGTCACCGCGGAGACGGAGTGCGGGAATGCCGATGATGACGCCGCAGACTGCCGCAACACATCCGCCGATGACCAGTCCGATGACGAGATTGATCCATGTATTGCCGACAGCGGGTTCGAGAAGTGAGGATACCTTACCGCCGAGGTAGGCACCCACGCACATGAATCCGGCGTGTCCGAGAGAAAGCTCCCCAAGGAAACCGACCACAAGGCTCAGGGATACGGCGAGGATGATGCTGATTGCGATCTTCTCAAGCAGGAACAGAAGCGAGCTGTCCAGACGGAAGCCGGCAAGCGACATAACGCCGAAAACGAGCGTGAAAAGTCCGATGACGATATAGTTGATGTAGTGATTCCAGCGGATGTTTTTCATACCTTTTCCCTCCTTTTCTTGCCGAGGAAGCCGGTGGGTCTTACCAGAAGGATGATAATCAGGATGGAAAACTCAATGGCGTCGGTGTAGGGTGCGATTGCGGTGATTTTGTAGGAGATGGATTCCACCATGCCGAGCAGGATACCGCCGAGCATTGCGCCGGGAATGGAGCCGATGCCGCCGATAACAGCCGCAGTGAACGCCTTGATGCCGGGCATGGCACCCAGAGTACTGGAAATGCTGGGCGCCTTGAGCAGATAGAACAGACCCGCCAGTGCCGCAAGTGCGGAGCCGATGGCGAAGGTGATGGTGATGATTTTGTCAACGTTGATGCCCATGAGCTGTGCCGCGCCCTTGTCCTCGGATACGGCGATCATGGCACGTCCGGTACGGGTGTACTTGACAAACAGGGTCAGCGCGATCATGACGACCACGGTCACGGCGAGGGTAACCAGCGCGGATACCTGCACGGTGACGCCGAGGAATTTGATGGAGCCGAAGTCGTAAACGGTGACCATTTTGTTTGCGGAGCCGAAAATGATCTGTGCAAGGCTCTGAAGCAGGTAGCTGACGCCGATTGCCGTGATGAGAACCGCAAGCGGAGATGCACCGCGGAGAGGCTTATAGGCAACTTTTTCAATGCAGATGCCGAGGAGCATGCAGAAAATGACCGCCATAAGAACCGCAAGCAGAGGATTCTGTGTCGCCATGAAGACGTAGATCACGTATCCGCCCACCATGATGATATCGCCATGGGCAAAGTTCAGCATTTTCGCGATGCCGTAGACCATGGTGTATCCCAGCGCGATCATGGCATAGATGCCGCCGAGGCTCAGCCCGTTGATCAGGGTCGATAAAATAAGTTCCATTGTTTTACCTATAACAAGTCATAGCTGCATATACCGGAGAAGCCCTCGATATATGCAGCCGATAGTTCAAATAATATAAAAGATGAAAGGAAGATCGGGTCAAATCAGCGCAGCGGACGGTCGTGGGAAATGTTATAACCCCGGCTTCAAAAACGCCGATCCAAGCCCGTCGGGACTGCCCGACACCGACTTAGTTGGCTTCCTTGATAACGTACTTGATTGCGCCCTTGTTGACGTAGCCGGTGGATTCCCAGGAGATGCTTTCACCGGTAGCGCCGTTGGTGTAGGTGTAGCCGCCGTTGAACTGATCCTTGAGGATGTCGCACAGGTCGGATGCGCTGATGGTTACGGGAATATCCTTGCCTTCGTCGATCGCCTTCTTCATTGCGCCGTAGATTGCGTAAACGCAGTCATATGCAGCAGCGCCGAACTGGTTGAGGGTATCTGCGCCGAATTTATCAACGTACTTGTCGATGAATTCCTTTGCCGCACCGTCTTCAGCCTTGGAGTTGAAGTGGGACAGCATGGTGACTTCCTGAGGAATGGAGGTGATGTCGAAGCCTTCCACATTTTCAAGACCGTCGAAACCGTCACAGCCGTAGTAGGTTGCGGTGGGATGCATGATATCCTTTGCCTGCATCATGAAGAGAGATGCGGGAGTGTAGTAAATGGGCATGAAGATGAAGCCGCAGCCCTTGAGGGTGTCGATCTGGGTGGAGAAGTCGGAAGTATTCGCGTCAGTGAAGGTGGTTTCCACAACGGTAACGGAAGCGTCAAGGTTTGCCTTGAACTGGTTGTAGATACCGTTGGAATAGGGTTCGTCGGACTTGTAGAAAATACCGATGGTCTTGCCGGAGAAGTTTGCATTTACATATTCCGCAGCTGCCTTACCCTGGTTGCCGTCCGCGAAGCACATCTGGTAGCCGTTGTCAAATTCCGGAATACCGTCAGCGGAAGCGGAGGGAGTGAGGAAGAACACGTTGTCGTCATGGGACAGGTTCTTGAATTCCAGACCGGGAGCGGAAGTTACGGTACCGAGGGAAACCTGCATACCGCCTTCGTACATGGAAGAGTAGTTGGTTGCGATTTTTGCAGCATCGTTCATGTCATCGGCTGCGATGAGCTTGAAGGTGACGCCGTTCAGACCGCCGGCAGCGTTGATTTCATCAACAGCCATCTGCGCGGAGTTTGCAACAGCGGTACCGTAGATTGCCGCACCGCCGGTGAGAGGACCGGATACGCCGATTACATATTCGGTGTTATTTTCCGCATAATTGACCGCACCGCAGCCTGCGAACAGACCGAGCGTCATAACAGCTGCAAGAACGAAAGAGAGAACTTTTGTGAATTTCATGGTCATTACCTCTGAAACAGGATGTGTACTGGATTTGTACGCATACAGTATACATCTTTTTTGCAGTGTTGTCAATATTTGGACGAATGTTTTTATGCGGATTATCACATTTTTTTGTGAATTTATACATGAGATTCTCACAATATGACGTCAGAAATCAGAAAGGCAGCTCGCCGTTCAGAAGATCCGCCAGCGTGATTTTATCGAAATATTCATTCACGGCACGGTGGAAATCTGTCCACATGGGTCTGGTTTTGCAGGACTCTCCGCGTTCACATCCGCTGTCGGTGCACTCGAGGCACGATACCGGAGCCAGATCCCCTTCGGTCAGCCGGAGAATGTCGCCGACCCGGTAATCCTGCGGCTCACGCGAGAGACGGTAGCCGCCGCCCTTTCCGTGAACGCCGCGGACGTAGTCGTTCTTCACCAGTACCGGCATGATCCGCTCGATGTATTTCAGGGAAAGCTCCTGACGCTGTGCAACCTCCTTCATCGGGGTGTAGGTTCCGTCATCACGGT
>JAFTPW010000237.1:0-14196 GCA_017463075.1 Clostridia bacterium | reverse complement strand
GAGTTCATGCTCAACGACATCCGCGGCACCGGCATCGGCTACTTCGACAACGGACACGGTGCGTCCTTCGAGTCGCTCACCGTTACCGCGCTCGAAAACGAGCAGACCGACGGCAGAACCTACAAAAATCCCGTCTCTTCCCTGTCCTCCGCAGACCCGTTCGTGCTCAAATACGACGGCATGTACTACGCCTACTGCACCGCCGCGCCGATCGGGTACTACGTCTACACCTCGCCCGATCTCGTCAACTGGACGAACGCCGGACTGTGCGCGGACATGATGTGGGGAATTGAGAAGGAAGGCTGGTACTGGGCGCCCGAAGTCTTTGAAAAGGACGGCAGATTCTACCTCATTGCGCACGCCGACCGCAATCTCGGCTTTGCTGTGGCGGATTCACCGCTCTGGCCGTTCATTCCCGAAGAGAATTACCTCATCCCCGACGCCATCGACGGACATATTTTCCAGGATGACGACGGGCGGCTGTATCTCTACTACGTCGGAAAGAACGATGCCTCCGGGTACTGGGACATCTTCGGCTGTGAGCTGAACGACGACGTGGTTTCCATCAAGCCCGGCACGACGAAATGCCTGCTCTCCCCGGAAGATCCGTGGGAAATGGTCGGCGCTGACGTCGTGGAAGGTCCCGCAATCCTCAAGCACAACGGCACCTACTACCTCACCTACTCCGGCACGGGATACGACTCCATCGAATACGCGGTCGGGTATGCCACATCCGATTCTCCGCTCGGCGATTACGAACGCTACGAAGCAAATCCCGTTTTAAGCTACACCTCCAAGCTCCACGGCCCCGGACATCACAGCTTCACGACCTCACCTGACGGCAGTGAGCTCTTCATCGTCTACCACGTGCATTACAACACCTCCACGGTGCATCCGCGCATCATGGCAATCGACCGGGTACGGTTTGTTCCGCGCGAAGACGGTACTGCACGTCTCGAAATCTACGGCCCGACACATACGTCACAATTGTATCCGAAATGATGAAACTGAACAAATTCGCATCCCTCGTTCTCGCGCTGGCTCTGGCGGCGTCCGCGATGACTGCATGCTCCGATGACACGGCAGAAACCGGTGACACAACCCCCGTGCTGACCGAAACCACCGAAGCTCCCGCCGAAACCACGATCACCTTTGCGTCCGCGTCCGTGAAAGCCGCCGTCGTCCGTCCGGAAGAATCCGCGGGTAAGGCTGAACTGAACGGCGCACAGCTCATCGTGCAGGCTCTGAATGACAAATTCGGCTCCCGTCCCACCTTCTCGGATGACTTCGTCCGCAAAGGCGAGGATCCCGACACCGCCATGGACGTAGAAATCCTTGTGGGTCTGACCAACCGCACCGCATCCTCCGAAGCATTCGCGAAGATCGGCGAGCACGAATTCATTCTGGCAGTCTCCGGCGGCAAGCTGGTCGTTGCGGGTTATACCCCCGAGCTGACTAAAATTGCGGCGGAAATTCTCGTACAGAACCACCTGACCGACGAAGGCATCACCCTTCCCGACAACTTCATGGAAATCTACACCGCAGAACCCACCTATACCTACACCACCATCACCAATCCCGTGCATGACGGCGGCGGTGACCCGTGGATTGTGCGTGACGGCGACGAATATTACTACTGCTACTCCGGCGGCAACGGTGTCTGCGTGGCACAGATCGACGGACTTCACGCCATCACGCAGGAAAACGGCGTCAAGGTCTACACTGCTCCCGGCGGCACCATGTACTCCGCGGAATACTGGGCACCCGAGCTGCACAAGATCAACGGCAAATGGTACATCTACGTAGCCGCGGACGACGGTGACAACTACAACCACCGCATGTACGTGCTCGAATGCCTCGGCGACAAACCCACGGACAACTTCAAGATGGTGGGCAAAATCACCGACTCCACCGACAAATGGGCAATCGACGGCACCGTGCTCCCGTACAACGACGAGCTTTACTTCGTCTGGTCCGGCTGGGAAGGTGACGACAATGTTGCGCAGAATCTCTACATCGCGCACATGTCCGACCCCTGCACCATCGACAGCGAACGCGTCATGATCTCCAAGCCCGACACCAAGTGGGAGAGAATGGGCGGACGTCCGTGGATCAACGAAGGTCCCTCCGCGCTCATCAAGGATGACGGCGTACACATCATTTACTCCGGCTCCGGAAGCTGGTCCGACTGGTACTGTCTTGGCAGACTGACCTTCACCGGCGGCGATATTCTCGATGCCGAAAACTGGGTCAAGACCGAGGACACGATATTTGAGAAGACCGACAAGGTATTCGGACCCGGCCACGCATCCTTCACCACTGCCGCCGACGGTTCCACGTGGATCATCTATCACGCGAATCTCGTTTCCGGCTCCGGCTGGGGCGGCAGAAGCATCTGGACACAGCCCATCACATGGGACGGCAATGTTCCCGTCATGGGCGCACCGGTCGATCCCGGCACCGAGCTTCAGGTTCCCTCGATCGGTTATTCCGCCGAAAAAGTCACAAAAAAGTAATAATTTACAGTATTTTGTGCACTGTACACAATTCAGCGCATCAATTCCGCCGACTTTCACTGCAAAGTTTGGTGGAATTTTTGCCTTTTCTGCGGCGTTTTTTTGATTGCACCATATTGATTTTGTGATCGGATTGTGATATAATATAAATAACGCAACATAGGAACGTCACTTTTCAGCACAATTGACTACATTAATCATTATTAACCTATATATGGAGGTCCACATGAAAGCAAAGAAATCCCTCGCTCTGATTCTTGTCCTTCTGATGCTCGGCAGCCAGTTCGCAGCGTGCTCCGACTCCACAGAAAACGCGGATACCACCGGCGAAACCACTGCTGATCCCAATGCGGCAGAAGCTACCGACACCCTCGCAGAAGAGACTGCTGATCCCAACGCCCGGATTGATGACGGTCTCGAAGACGGCGTTACCTACGACGGCTATACCTTCAACATCTTCCAGCACACCGCAGTTTACAAGGACTTCCAGGCAGAAGAAATTACCGGTGAGCCGATCAACGACGCGGACTTCGAACGCCGTACCGCTGTTGAAGACAAGCTCGACGTTGTAATCGAATTCCACGACCTCACCGCAGGTCAGCGTGACGGTCAGGTTCCGCTCGGCACCGTTGTTCAGGCAGGTACCAATGACTACGACATCGGTTCCATCATGTCCTACTCCGCCTGCAACGCTCTGACGCAGGGTCTTCTGACCAACCTCTTCTCTGTTCCCAACCTCGACCTCGAACGCGAATGGTGGGACCAGTACTGTACCGAAGAATGTACCTTCGTTGACAAGGTTTACTTCATGACCGGTGATATCTCCATCGGTGACAACAGAAATACCTTCTGCGCATACTTCAACAAGAACATGGCGGAAGAATATCAGCTGCCCAACTTCTACGAAATGGTTGACAATGGCACATGGACCATCGAAAACTTCCAGAAGCAGGCTGAAGCGGTTACCGCAAACCTCGACTTCGACAATGACGGCAACCACGTCAACGACGCAGACGACATTTACGGCATCTGGATCTGGGACGACGTTATGATGGGTATCGTCAACGCCGCTGACATCAAGTGCTGCACCGTCAACAAGCAGACCGGTGACATTGAACTCACCCTCATGTCCGAAAAGTTCCTCGACACTTTCGAAAAGTTCGCAGCATACGCGTTCAACAAGGACGTAACCTGCGCATACCAGAGAAACGGCTACGCTGCTGACTACGGTTCCATCGCATTCCGTGAAGGCCGCGGTCTGTTCTTCCTCCAGAATGTAGGTTCCTCTCTGAACTTCCGTGAAATGGAAGACGAATTCGGTATTCTTCCTCTCCCGAAGTATGACGAACAGCAGGATCGTTACATTTCTTCCGGCGCATCCTGGGGTCTCCCCTTCTATGTAATTCCGAGACTGACCTATGACCAGGAAGGTTATGCACGCATCGGTTACATCACTCAGGCTCTCGCTTATGAATCCATGTACACCATGACTCCCGCATTCTACGACCAGACTCTCCAGAACAAGATTTCCCGTGACGAAGAATCTGCAAGAATGCTCGACATCATCTTCGAATCCCGTTCCTACGACTTCGGCTGGTACTTCGAATTCGGTAACTACAACGAAACCATCATGATTATGCTCCGTACCTACGACACCAACTTCTCTTCCAAGTACAAGACCTCTTCCAAGGTTGCTGAAAAGAAGATCAAGAAGGCAAACGAAGCAATCAAGGCAATGGAACTGAACAACGAAGAAGCTGCCGCTGAATAATTCCATACGATTTCATTCTCCATCCCTCCTTTCTCCGTCCGGTGAGTGTTACCTCCGCAGGTTTCGCTTGCCGGGCGGAGTTTTTTTGCCGGATCCGGCTTGCAAGGCGGCGGCGTCTGTGCTATAATCAAAGAAAATCAACCGTTCCGAGGAGGTATCCCATGTCTGTAAAACCCCGACTTCTGACCGAATTTCTTGTGGCGTCCAACAAATCCCTTCCCGACGGCGGTGTGTCCCAATGGAGCCTGTACGATGACGGCACCGTCGAGCGCGCACCCGGCTTCATCCCAATGGACTCTCCGATGTGGATCGAGCTTGACGGCGACCGGCTGAGTGCGGTTCTGCTCAAGCCCGAGGAGCACTACGCCGAATACGCCCTGTCCTCCGGTGAGCAGACCGGTGAGCGCATTCACACGCTCGGGCGCGTCGTCTGTCACTTCGCAACCGCCGGTGATGACCGCTATTTCGCCAATTACAGCGACGGCAGCGTGGCGTGGGCACATAACGGCGAGGTTATCCGCATCGAGCATACAGGAGACTGCGGCCCTAATCCGGAGCGTCAGGAGCGTCCTCACGTGCATCAGTGCATCCTCTCGCCGGACGGACAGTACGTCCTCGTGTGCGATCTCGGGCTTGACACCGTCTTTGTCTACGACCGTGAGATGCATCCCGTCTCCTGCGTCAGGGTTCCTGCGGGTCACGGTGCGCGGCATTCCGTCTTCTCAAACGACGGCACGAGGCTGTACACGCTGAGCGAAATGGGCGGCTCCGTCACGACGTTTGTGTGGTATAACGGCACGCTGACACCCGTCTGCACCGTCGACGTGAAGCCCACTGGCAGTGAAGGCAGGCACAACGACTCCGCCGCAATCGCGCTCTCACCGGACGGCAGGCATCTCTACGCCACCAACCGGTTCCTCAACACCATCTGCCACTGTGTCATCGGTGAGAACGGCGTTCCCGTGCCCGTTTCCCAGACCGTCTGCGCAGGCGATCATCCGCGTGACTTCCGCCTGATTGCGAACGGCAGATACGCGGTCTGCACGAATACGTTCTCGGACAGCATCACGATCTACCGCGTGGAAGACGACGGTGAGCTGACCGAGCTTGCGACACACGAAATCCCAGCGCCCCTGTGCGTACAGGAAATCAAGTAAACAGAAAACAGCGGTTCCCCTGTGATTTTTCAGAGGTTCCGCTGTTTTTTGTGCAAAAAATATGCGTACACCGCAAAAACAGCATACGCATATCGTTTTCAGTTTGACTTACAGATCTTCGCCTTCGTCTTCCTCTTCCTCGAGAAGGGGCTTCTGGCATGCGGGGCAGATCACGTCTTCGGGGTTCACGGTGTCGTCGAAGTAAACCTTACCGCCGCAGTTGGGACACATTGCGCAGTAGAATTCTTCGTCTTCATCTTCGTCGTCATCGCCGCAGCAGTCGCAGCAATCGCATTCGTCATCGCAGCAGTCGCAGTCGTCATCGTCGTCTTCGCCGCAGCAATCACAGCAGTCGCAGTCATCGAGTTCGTCTTCGTAAACGATTTCTTCAACCGCACCCAGATCCTCGTCGATTTCTTCGATGTACGCGTTGCATACGTCGAGCTCGTCGCGGAGGGTTTCGATTTCGTCAGCCATCTTGCCGCAAAGCTCAACGAGAGCGGCGATGACCTTGCCTTCGGGAGTGGTGGTGTCGAGGCATGCGCCTTCCATCAGACCCTTGATATATGCGCTGGTTTCCTTGGTGGTCATAATTTTGTTCTCCTTTTTTAGATGGAATGAATCAAGGCTGCCCGTAAAAATGAGTAGCCTTGATGTTGAATATTCAGTTAAACTTGCCGGCATGCCCGTTTTCGCACTGCATCAGCACGGAACTGTCACACCAGATCCTGCACCCAAATCAGCGCAGCGGATCTGCGTGTGAAATGCAGAAATTACAGCTTCAAAAGCGCCGGAGTATGCTCACTCACTGCGTGAGTGTAGGGGCTCCCCGCCACTTATGCGCGTTCGAGGTATTCGGAGGTACGGGTGTCAATCTTGATCTTGTCGCCGGTGTTGATGAAGAGCGGAACACGGATAGCCGCGCCGGTTTCAACAGTAGCCATCTTGGATGCACCGGTAGCAGTATCGCCGCGTACGCCGGGTTCACAGTCGACAACTTCCAGTTCAACGAACATTGGATGTTCTAATGCGAAGGTCTTTTCATGGTAGGAGCGGATCTGGCACATCATTTCTTCCTTGACGAACTTGAAGTTTTCGCCGATGAGATCCTGACCGATCGGAACCTGTTCAAAGGTTTCCATATCCATGAAGTAATAGAGGTCACCGTCGTTGTACAGATACTGCATTTCTTTGCGTTCGATTCTCGCGTCGTTGTACTTATCAGTAGGAGAGAAGGTCTTTTCAACCACTGCACCGGTGATAACATTTCTCAGCTTGGTACGAACAAAAGCAGCTCCCTTACCGGGCTTTACATGCTGGAATTCGATAACCTGCATGACCTGACCGTCCATATCAAAGGTAATACCGTTTTTAAAATCGCCTGCTACAACCATAGTCATTCTTATCTCTTATGACAGAGATAATCTCCTTTCGATGTTGAAATGGTTTAAATTATAATAAACTCTAGTTTATACTATTTTCGCAGATTTTGCAAGAGGGTCTGCAATATTTTTTTGATTTTTCAGAAATTTTTATGATTATTTTTACTTGCCGAGCTTTCTCTGAACCAGTTTTACCAGTTCAACCACGGGAATGACGCACAGACCGAGTCCGATTGCGATTGCATATTCGGTGAGATTTACGTGAGTAAAGTCAAATGCAGACGCGAGGAACGGAACTTCGCATACCAGAGTGGTGAGAACGAAGCTTGCAATTGCCGCGAGAGACAGCATCTTGTTGGAACCCTTGAGCTGGAAGATACTCTTCCGCTGGGATCTGAGGTTGAAGCTGTGGAAAATTTCCGCCATGGACAGCGTCAGGAATGCCATGGTGATACCGTGGTCGCCGTCATCCATCGCCACACCGATGAAGTAGGATGCGAGAACCAGAATGGATACCAGCAGACCCTGATAGCCGATGTCGAAGCCCATACCGCCGGCGAATACGCCTTCCTTCGCGTCACGGGGCTTGCGCTGCATGATGTCCGCCTCAGCCTTTTCCATACCGAGCGCGAGTGCCGGGAAGGTGTCGGTGATGAGGTTGATCCAGAGGAGGTGTACAGGCTTGAGAATCGTGAAGCCCATGAGGGTAGCCACGAAAATCGTGATAACTTCACTCATGTTGGAGCCGAGCAGGAACTGGATTGCCTTGCGGATGTTGTCGTAGATCCGGCGGCCTTCTTCCACTGCGGAAACGATGGTCGCAAAGTTGTCGTCCGCGAGAACCATGTCCGCAACGTTCTTGGTAACGTCGGTACCGGTGATGCCCATACCCACGCCGATGTCAGCGGACTTGATGGAGGGCGCGTCATTGACACCGTCACCGGTCATCGCGGTTACGTAGCCGTCCTTGCGCCACTGGTTGACGATACGGGTCTTGTGCTCGGGCTGAACACGTGCGTAAACGGAGATCTTGCGGAATTCCTTTTCGAAGGTGTCGTCATCCATCTGGGAGAGTTCCGCGCCGGTGATGGCATACTGTCCTTCTTCGATGATGCCGAGTTCCTTCGCGATTGCAACGGCGGTATCTCTGTGGTCACCGGTAATCATGATGGGACGGATACCTGCGCTTCTGCATTCCACGATTGCATCCTTGACTTCGGGACGGACGGGGTCAATCATGCCGACCAGACCGAGGAAGCACAGGTCACATTCGATGTCAGCGGGCTCATATGAAGTCGGAGCGGTCTTGTAACGGCGGATACCGGATGCCAGAACGCGGAGTGCCTGATCGGCGAGACCCTTGTTCGCAGCGGCAAGCTCAGCGCGGAGCTCGTCGGTCATGGGGATTTCCTTACCGTCCTTGAGAACGGTGGTACATTTGCCGATAACAACGTCGGGTGCACCGGTGGTATGCTGAATGAAACTGTCGCCGTCCTTGTGAACGGTGGTCATGAGCTTACGCATGGAGTCGAACGGGATTTCGCCCACTCTGGGGTACTTTTCTTCCAGTTCATATTTCGGCAGACCGAGCTTGAGTGCGAAGTTGACAACCGCAGTCTGGGTCGGGTCGCCGGTGGATTCTTTCTGACCGGGTGCGAGCTTCGCATCGGTGCAGAGACAGAAGGATTCCGCCACAGCCTTTTCGTCGTCGCCGTAGGACTGAACGACGGTCATTTTGTTCTGGGTGAGGGTACCGGTCTTGTCGGAGCAGATGATCTGCGCGCAGCCGAGGGTTTCTACCGCAGTCAGGTGACGGATGATGGCGTTCTTCTTCGACATGTTGGTAACGCCGATGGAGAGAACGACGGTAACAACGGCAGCAAGACCTTCCGGAATCGCTGCAACCGCGAGGGAAACCGCTACCATGAAGGAATCGATGATGGTGTCAGCCGCAAATCCGCTGCGGATCAGCTGTACGCCGAAGATGAGTACACAGATGCCGAGCACGAGCCATGTGAGAATCTTGGAGAGCTGATGGAGCTTGAGCTGGAGAGGCGTGTCGCCTTCTTCCGCCTTGGTCAGCGCGTCCGCGATCTTGCCCATCTCGGTGTTCATACCGGTGCCGGTGATGACGACGGTGCCGCGGCCGTAAACGACAGTGGAGCCCATGTAGACCATGTTCTTGCGGTCGCCGAGGGGTACATCCTGCTCGCCGTTCTTGAGGTTGAGAATGTCGATAAACTTGGTTACAGGTACGGATTCACCGGTCAGCGCGGCTTCTTCAATCTTGAGGCTCGCGGAGTCGATGATACGTCCGTCAGCGGGTACAGCGTCGCCGGCTTCGAGGTAAACGATGTCACCGGGAACGAGGTCTTCGCTCTTGACGATCACGGTTTCGCCGTTTCTGAGCACCTTCGACGTCGCCGCCGACATTTCCTGTAATGCTTCGATGGCGTGTTCTGCCTTGTTTTCCTGGTAAACGCCGAGGATTGCGTTAATCATAACCACCGCGAGGATGATGATGACATCGGCAAAGCTCTCGCCTTCCACCACTGCCAGCACACCGGACACAGCCGCGGCGCACAGGAGGATGATAATCATCGGGTCGGAAAGCTGCTTGAGGAACTGCACGAGAAGCGAGTCTTTTTTCGCGGCCTTCAGCTTGTTTTTGCCGTGCTGTTCCAGCCGTTTTTCTGCTTCCTCCGAAGTCAGACCCGCCGTTGTGGTATTGTTGGCGGATAAAACCTCGGAAATCTCAGAGAGATATTCTTTCATTGGTTTGCCCTTTCTGAAAAATTATGGTTTCGTTCGATTGTTCATCGGATGACTACATTATAACACATTTTCGTGCTGTTATCAACGATCCCGCCGATTATTTTAATATTCTTTAAAAAGAATCGGATATCGGATGAATAACGCTTTCGGTTTATTGTATTTTAGTTACATGCAGATCATTCGGAATGTATTCGTCCTATATACTCTCCACATATAATTGCATATTTGTACACAATTCATATGCAGTATTCATTCAATATTTTTCACCCTTGACTTCCCGGCGTTTTCCGGCAGCGGGAGAACAATTTTACACGGCATTTCCCGGATTCATGTACATTCTGAACCGGTCGGCATGCGTTTTTTCACAGAATTCCCTCGATTGCGAGCAATGCCCGTTTTTTGTCAAGCCCGCCCGTGTAGCCGGTGAGTTTTCCGCCCGCACCGACGACACGGTGGCACGGAGCGATGACGGAGACCGGATTTCTGCCGACCGCCTGACCGACAGCCTGCGCCGAGCGGCATCCGATGTGTGACGCGATCTCGCCGTAGGTCACCGTCGTTCCGTACGGGATCGTCAGAAGCTCCGTCCACACCTTACGCTGGAACGCTGTTCCGTGAAAATCAAGCGGGATCTCATCCGCGCACGGCTTCTCACCGGCGAAGTACCGCGTCAGCCAGTCCGATGCGAGCGAAAACACCGTCAGCGTATCACAGCGTTCCGGTGCATCCATCCGCGGCGTCTGCGTATCCAGCCAGAGTCCGGCAAGGGATCGTCCGTCCGCTGAGTACAGGGTAATTTCACCAATCGGTGACGGGATTTTTGTATAGTATGCCATGTTTGCCTCCCATTCAGACAAAACCAGCGGCAATTCCCCGCAGAGATTTACCGCTGATCCGTTTTCTTCCTTATTAATATGCGATTGATATGCGTCAGATGATCCGTCCGTTGAAGTAGAACTGACCGGGTATGGTGTTGACGTAGTTCTCGACCGGACCGCAGTACAGCTGGTTGTCGGACAGATGCAGGACCGTTCCGTCGATGGCTTCGTGATCCACGATCAGCACCGCGATGCCGTCCTCGTGATTGATCCGGATGATTTCCCGGAACAGCTCATCCCGCGCGACGGCGTCCAGACCGTGCATCGGCTCATCGAGAATCAGCACACGCTTTGCCGCGCACAACGCTCTTGCGAGAAGGACGCGCTGCTTCTGACCGCCGGAGAGCTCGCCGAACTTCCGCTTTGCCAGATCCGCCACACCGAGCCGTGCGAGATTCTTTTCCGCCAGCTCCCGTGCCTTTCTGCCGACGAACAGACCGCGCACATGATTCAGGCAGCCTTCCATCACCACGTCGAGCACCTTCACCTCAACACGGAACTGCTGTTCCTGCGGCAGGCATCCGATTTCGCGGACATTCAGCCCGTTTTCGTAGATCACTTCCCCGTCCACGGGCTTGATGATCCCCATGAGCGTCGCGACAAGGGCACTTTTTCCGATGCCGCTGTGTCCGACCACGCAGAGGTATTCCCCTTCGTGGAGGGTGAAGTCAATGTTCCCGCAGAGCCGGCATCCGTCGTAGCCCACGGTGAGATTTTTACAGGTGATGAGATTCATTTCATCTTACGCTTTCGTTTTATCAGTATTGTTTCGCCGGAACTCGTGCTTTTCCCGCTCGATTTTGTAGATTTCCTCCGTCGCGAAGCTGAGCTTGGTGATGGCGTCCCGCTTGGAGAGGTAGAGCCAGTAGCTGTCGTCGGAAACGGAGATGTCCACACAGTCGCCGCGTCCGCGGTAGTCGTATTCGATGTGCATGGAGTACAGATCCAGCGGCGCCTTTTCGACCACGGTGTCTTCGCCGTAGGCTCTGCATTCAATCCGCGTGCCTTCGGGTGTCTGGATCAGCCTGCCTTTGCCGTGCTTGTGGAAATACCAGCAGTCCGGGAGGGTCTCAACGCGCACTTCGTCTTCAAATCGGTAGGTGCCGTCCTCGATTTCACGCCGCACGCATTCACGCTCCCACTTCGTCCAGTCGGGGATGTGCGCAAATTCCGTCTCGCCTTCCACGGCTTCCATTCTGCCGTATTCATTCTGACGCCAGCGTTTTCCGCATGCATTGCACCACAGCTCGCAGCCCTTGGAGTCCGTCTGGGATTCGGCACCGCAGTGGGGACATTTATACAGAAGCGCATGCAGACCGTCACAGCGGTTGGGATCGTCGATGACCACCTTGTTTTCGTACTGCCAGCGGTAGTCGTCGTATTCAAACGCGTCGAGAATCCGCTGATTGATCTCGTCGGCACTGAGGGACTTGACTTCCTCCTGCTTCACGAGCGGGAACATGTCGGCTTCGACCTTGATGCCCTTGTTTTTCTTGTTCCACTGGGGACTGGTGACAAAGTTGCCGCTGATTTTCAGCATCACGCACGGCTTGTTCATCATGCGCACCAGACCGCCGAGTGAATCGGGCATGAAGGATGTGCATCCGTCGAGGGAATACCGCGTCTCCGGGAAGAGAACGAACACGGTTTCGAGCGTTTCCAGACAGTACTTGATGTTGCGGATGAGGTTAATATCGGTCACAAACTTGCGCTTGCCGAGAACGCCGAGATTTCGCATGATCGGCTCGGTGTAGGTATTGAAGCCCTCGAGCGTCATGACATTGTTGACCGGGTACGGGTGGGTCGCCTTGAGCATGAGGTTGAGGTCCACCAGCGACGCGTGATTGACCAGCAGAATGTACGGCTTGCCCTCGATGCCCTCCATGTCGTGCTTGCGGATGACGGCGCCGCGCTTCTTCAGATCGGGGAAACTGATGATATTCTTCGCCACGGGCATGAGAAATCCCGGCTTGTGGGGCTTTTTCTTGAAGTCGAAGCGGCGTATCTTATCCTTTTTGGTTTGTACGGTCTTGTTTTCGTTTGCCACAGCTGATGTCTCCGTTTCGTTCGGTAATAATTCTTTCACATTATTCATCATTATAACACAAATTCTGTACTTTGTACATAGCCTGACGGGATTTTCCGCGTAATTTCGCAGGGGATCCCGCCGTGCATTCGCAATTCCCCATAACCCGCTCACAGCGGAAACAAATTCAACATCCCGCACGCATTCTGAGTTCAGATAATTCATAAAAAATGACACAGAATTTCCTGTTGACGAAGAGGTGCAAATATGTTATCCTATACATAGTACCCTCCAGATGTTATAACATTTTTCTATCATTCAATAAATAAGAACAGTGAGGTTTACGCTTTGTTCAAGTCGAAGATTCTGCCTACCATCCGGGAATACGCCATTCTGACCTTCGCGGGTCTTCTGATGGCCGTCGGTATTTATGTCTTCAAGTTCCCCAACAATTTCTCCTTTGGCGGCGTGTCCGGTATCTCCATCATCCTCAGCAGACTTCTCCCGCTCTCTCAGGCTACCTTCAACCTGATTCTCAACCTTGCCCTGATGTTTGCGGGCATCATCATCCTCGGCGGATCGTTCGGCGCAAAAACCGCGTACGTCACCATGGTCGTTTCCCTCGCCACCAGTGCCATGGAACTTCTCTTCCCCATGACCGAATCCCTCTCCGGTGAACCGCTTCTCGATCTGGTGTTTGCCGTTGCTCTTCCCGCCATTGCGTCCGCGATCCTCTTCAACCGCGATGCCTCCAGCGGCGGTACGGACATCATCGCCATGATCGTGAAGAAGCACACCAGCTTCAATATCGGTACCGCGCTCATGCTTGCCGACGTCATCGTTGCCGTATCCGCGTTCTTCCTCTTCGGTCCCGCAACCGGTCTCTACTCCGTCTGCGGTCTGACTGCGAAGTGCCTCGTCATCGACAGCGTCATCGAACGCATCAACCTGTGCAAGGTCTTCACCATCATCTGCACCGATCCCGAGCCCATCTGCAAGTTCATCACGGACGATCTGACGAGAAGCGCCACCGTCCACCGCGCAACCGGTGCATACACCCACGAGGAAAAGTTCGTCATCATCTCCATCCTCAGCCGCACTCAGGCAGTTGCCCTGCGTAACTTCATCCGGAAAACCGACCCGAAAGCGTTCTTCTCCATCTCCAACTCCAGCGAAATCATCGGCAAAGGCTTCGCAAGCCACATCTGAACCGTGTTATCAACCGAATACATACGAAAAAGCTCCCTGCCTCTCGGTAAGGAGCTTTTGTTGTTCAGCAGAGCTTCATCAGCCGGATGTAAAATTCCACCGCTTTGCCGATGTTCTCAAGCCGGATTTTTTCGTTGTGACCGTGGATGGACGCGCGTTCCTCCTTCGTCATTGCCATCGCGGAGAAGCGGTAGACATGGTCGGAGAGATCGCGGTAATGCCGGCTGTCGGAGCACTGGACCATGAGATACGGCGACACGATGCATCCCTGCCATGTATCCGCAACGGCGGCGGCAACCTTATCCCACGCCGGGCACGCAATTTCGGACACCGGACTCGGCTCCATCGATACGCCGGCGGTGAGGGTGATTTTTCCGTTGTCCGCCGTCTTCCGCAGGTATTCCATCGCACCTTCCACGGAGTCAGCCGGATTCAGACGGAGATTCGCAGTCATGCTCGCTTCCGGCGGAATCACGTTCGGT
>JAFTPW010000236.1:0-6728 GCA_017463075.1 Clostridia bacterium | reverse complement strand
ACGAGCACCGTTTCGTTCCGGTACGATGTGTAAATCAGATTGGTTCTGGCAAGTGACTGCTGTGAAAACACAACCGCTTTATACCGCAGAAAATTCTCGATATCCCTGTTCAGTGGGCACGAAAACTGTAAAAGATGTTCCCTGACCCAGTCCTCACCCTTCGCTTCCATCAGAGCAGTCAGCGGAATAACTTTATATCCCGAGCTCATATCAGCCCTCGAACATCTTACGGATGGTTTCGGGATCGGTCACAAGATCTACACGTTTACGCATCTGTTTCGGAGCAGCCTTTGAACTTTTTTCGGCTTTTTCAATCGCCCGTGCAAGACGGCTGCCGGCACTGTTGGATCTGACCGTAACGTTTTTCAGAATACTTTTGGTTGCCATTCAAAGTCCTCCCTGTCATACTATTGGAATACAATCCTACACTTTATATTATATGCAAAAAATCCGGCTTGTCAATACTTTTTTATCAAAACCAAACATCCCCAATTCTTACGGAATTTTCCGCAGGAATCGGGGATGTTGTGTTTTATTTACGCTTTTACGCCTCAAATACCCGTACAGCCGCGCCGTCGAATCCGGTTTTCACGGGCTTGCCGTAGGTATTCGCCATGCTCGGGGTCACATCCACCTCAACGGTGTTCTCGCCGTCGTGCAGCAGAGCCGTGATATCGCACTCGTACGGCTTGAACAGGAGGCGCGCGGCACTCTCTCCGTTGACCTTCACGTCGGCGATATCGTGGATGGCTTCAAACGTGAGCTTCGCAAACCGTCCTTCGGCGGGATGGTAGTCAAACGTCATTCTGCCGTCAGCAAGGGATGCGATCTCCGTCAGGCGCGGCGCCGGCTTTTCTTCGCCGATCGTCGGGAGTGCGCCCATGTTCATGCCGATGACGACTGCGGAATGCGCGTGAACGGTGACGGGATAGGCAAAACCGCCGTCCGCCAGCAGTGCTTCCATCGGCTCGGTCTTTCCGGTGAAGGGATCGAATCGCTCCGCCGCACCGCTCAGATCGGTGATGACGCGTCCGGTGATGGTGTCGTTTCCTTCGTTGATGAGCAGGAAGAAGGGCGTGCCGCTCTTTGTGATGTGCGTGAAGCGGAGATTGCCGCCGGTCTCACCCTCGAAATACGTGGTTTTTCTGCCGTTTTTATTCATATATCCCGCAAAATCGGAGCCGCGGTACATTTTGCCGCCCGCTGTGATGAACGCGCCGATTTTCTTCACGATCGAGGAATTGAGCCGCAGTCTGCCGTCGATGAGGATGGTATCGTAAATATAGCGGTCCATGCGGATGGTGTCCCCTTCAACGGCTGCCTTGTTCATGAGGTCGTCAAGGGAGAGGTAGTTGAACGTCCATCCCTGCTGATACAGCTCCCTGACAGGCGTGTAGGGCATATATTCGGGCGAGCAGAGTACGGCGCAGTGCGGGTTGTTGGTTCCGCTGGCGTTGAGCCACGACATGCGCCGGATATAGGCGGAAATCTGCTTGTAGTCCTTCCACCAGATGTTGTTCGGGCCGACGTCCGGGGGTCTTTCGTTCGACTGGACGGGTGTTCTGACGGAGTAGTAGAAGGCATGCGGGATAATCATATTGCATCCGCGCGCGAAGAGGAAGTTGAGGTAGAACATCATGTCGTCGGGCGTGAAGTTCCACGGATTGCCGCTCTCGCCGCAGACGCCGAAGACTTCGTTGGAGTTGCGGGAGCGTCCGTTGTGGCGAGCGAAGTCGGATGCGCATTTTGCCATGACGGAATCGGGCGAGGTCAGCTCGGTACCGGGTTCCACCATGCGCCAAACGAGATCCTGCCCGGGGATATCGAAGTATTCCATGGTATCGCAGTCACGGCTTTCAGCGGGATGTCCCATGAGCGCGACGTTGTTCGCCTTGCACCACTTGGAGAGCGGCGCGTAGAATGCCTGATTCAGCCGTGCGCGGAGAGCCTTCTGGTGGCAGTACTCGGCTTCGCGGCGGAGTTTTTTGTCCTTCGGCTCGAACAGGAGTGCTGTCAGCATGGCAAAATCGCCGCCGGCGTCCATGAATTCTTCCATCATATTATATGACCAGATGATGCCGCCGTTCATTTTCTGACAGCGTCCGGTCATGGAGGGCTCATCGGTGAAGAAGCCGACGATGGTCTGCCCGAAGAACTCGGCGAGCCGTGCGCGGTATTTTTCGTGGGTATTTTTGATGAACACCTCGGTTGCGGCGGGGTTGAGGAGGTCTGCGGCTTTGGGGGCGCTGGGCTGATTGTCGTCCTCATCGGGAGAGAGCCCGCGGATGGTGCCGTTCGTATAGCCGAGGATGAGATCATAGCCCTCGTAACCTTCAGCGGGACCGAATGCGGTATCGATGAGCAGGCCTTTTTCGTCCTTTTTGATATAGACGCGGAAGCAGAGCTCTTCGTTTTCGGGGATTTCACCGCCTTCGGGAGCGGCATACAGGCGGCGTGCGGCGAATCTCGGATCTTCCTTCACGACCGCACCGTGAGCCGACCCGGACGGATACATGCCTTCGTCATAGAGCACGATGTTCATGCGGCGTTTCTGCGCGGCTTCACAGACGAGTGCGACGAGGTCGAAATACTCCTCGCTGAGGTAATCGACGCCGGCAAAACCGAGACGCGGGTGAATCACGAAGCCATCGACGCCCTTTTTATGAAAATCATCGACCTGACGGAGCAGTTCCTCCGCGTCGAGGGTATCGTTCCAGAACCAGAACGGCATGGGCGAAAATGCCGGACCGGGGTTTTTCCATATATTTTTGAGGATATCGTACATGGGGTGGGTGTCCTTTTTCTTGTATTTTCTTTTTCCTGTGTTTTTAATTATACCTCTTCCCGGAAGAGATTGCAAGGGTAAAAGGTAGAAAAGCTCCGCTTTTCAATTTGAATTTTATCCCTCCTCGCGGGGGCGCCTAAGAGGTCTCCGCGGCGCGACCTCTTAGGAATCTCCCGCCGCCAAAGTGCTCTGCCTCCTGGTAAACCCGGTCTTGCGCCGACGGCGGGCATACCCGTGCAGCTTTTGAGTTGAGCGATCTTCCGTTATCGCACGGGACACTCAGTTTCCTCGGTAAGCTCAGCCTGCGGCGGCGAGATTGAACCGTTTCGGGCACTGACAGTCGCGGGCGTGTCACTGGATTTGCTCCATAAATTTCAGCCTGCGGCGCGGTTTGGGTTTACTTTGCATCTGTTGACGGAACGTCGGTCTTAACCGTAGGGCAGGGGCTTGCTCCTGCCGCCAATCTAAAGAAAACCTCACGGCGATGCTCCGGGACGCCACCCTTAACAAGCCTTCCCCGTGCAGGCACGAAAAATTTTAACTTCACAAACGCAGCCGGGGAAGGTGTCACGGTTTTTTCTTAAAAAATCGTGACGGATGAGGCGTGACACCTCACGGCGATGAACCTGACGATGAACCCGCGTCTCAGTCACAAAATCCCTCAAATCAGCAGCGGTACCGAGAACATGGCTTCGCGCATGGCGGCGTAGAGGGCGATATAGTCGTCCGGCTGGGTGGCTTTGTCTTCATATGTCGCGCAGGTGAATGCCGGTCTGCCGGTGGATTGTGCGAACCACTGTGCGATGCCCGACGCGGATTTTCTCACGTCACAGCCGATCATGCGGGAGAGGAGTCTGCCGACGGGAACGGATCTCTGTGCGGCCGGGTTATAGGAGATGCCCTTCTCCGACGGATGCAGGGTGAGGCACAGGCTGACGTTCCCCATCGTCTGCACAAATCCCGTGACGGCGTTGGTTTCCGGTTCGCGGTGCGCGGTTTCAAAGTCCGTCATCAGGTCGGCATTTCTCGCGTTGCCCGTCCATTCTTCCGGCGGGATGTCGATTTTATGCAGGGGATTTGCGTTTTTTCTCGCGATGGAGATGCCGTCGGGGTTGAGCATGGGGATGACGGTGATGGACCGCGCGGCGCTGAGGTAGGACATGCTGACGCCGTACATGCGCTTCCCGCGTTCGAGAAACTCGGCGTAATCGCTGACAAACCGCACCAGAGCCGGAGTGGACTGGGTATCCCGCGCGCTGACTCCGCCGATGTAGAGCACGCCCGGCATATGCGGATTCCCGAGCGACACGGCGTAGACGGTACGTCCGAGCATGGTTTCGCCGATTCCCGTGACGCGGACGCAGTCGTGCTTCATCTCGAGCACATCGAGGCATTCCGTGAAGTACGCGTAATCCGCGGCGCGTTCGCAGATGAGGTTCGGGAAAGTGAGGGTATTGACGGTAAGGCTGTCCGGCATTGAGGTATCCTCCGTTGATGTAAATTTGGTTGAATCCGGAATTGGTATTGCCGTATTCTATGCGGCGCGATGTGATGTATTCCTGAAATTTACACAAAACAGTGGAAATTCCCGCCGGGATGTGGTAGAATGAAAGGGATATTATGCCCCATCCCACCCGAAAGGTATCGCATTATGAAAAATCCATCCCGCACCGGTCTGTTTGTCCGCGTACTGGTGTTCTCCCTCATTTTTATCGTTCTCGGACGCGTTTCCACGCAGTTCACCTCCGTCGCCGCAACGGACGTGGCGTTCCCGGACTGGGTTCCGTTCGTGTTCTCCCTCGTTTCCGAGCTCATCGTCTGCGCGCGCATCGTCATCGGATACGCAGGCATGGCGCACGGTGCGTATTTCACCCGGCATGACGACGGCGGCAGAGTGAAATACGCGCTGACCGGGATGACCGTGCTCGTTCTCGTGCTCTCCTTCGCCGACTATCTCGCGCGGTTCGTCATCGACTTTGCGAGCGGCTCCATCACCGGTGCGGAAGGCGTTGCCCTGATCTGGCTCGGACTGCAATTTGTCTACGAGGGCATCTTCATCGTCCTCTCCATGCTCATCATCACCGTTCAGCGCAGTAAGCATGATCTTGCGGAAACATCACGCGCCCGTGCACGGCATACACCCCATGCGGCTGTGCGGTACTGTGTGATCCTCACGCTCGTCTCCCGCGTCGTGCTCGAGATTGCGTCCATCATTGAGTTTGTCACGACCTACACCGGCATCACCTCCGCAGAGACGGCGTCCATGATCGGCTCCGTGATCAAAATCATCGTCATCTACGGCGGCGGCGCGCTCATCCTCGGTGAAGTTTTCACGGACTTTCTCGCAGCAAAGCAGGATGACGCCGGATAACGACAGAAATTTCAATTTTTCTCATCAAATTTGCGCCGAAGCTCTTGAAAAATCTCCGGAAATGTGATATCATGAGAAGCTGAATATGCGCACCTGTCTGACAGGATATTACAGATAAAAGGATTGTTTTCCATGAAGAAAGCCGTTTCTCTCATTCTGGCAGCACTCGCCCTGTCCGCATCCCTCGTTTCCTGCGGCACGGATGACGATCTGCTGACCCACAAATACAACTACGATCTCTCCGAATACATCACCCTCGCGGATTACAAGAACATTCCCGCACAGGGCTATCGCTTCGAGCTGACGGAAGAAGAAGTCCAGCAGCAGATTTACGCGACCCGCTCCTACTACTCCCGCACCACCGATGTGACCGACCGTCCCGCACAGATGGGCGACATCGTCTACATCGACTACGTGGGAACCATCGGCGGCGAGGAATTTGAAGGCGGCTCCGAAACCGACTGTGAAGTCACCATCGGCATGGGCACGTTCATGGAAGGATTCGAGGAAAGCCTGATCGGGAAGAACCCCGGCGACAGCTACTCCATCGACCTGACCTTCCCGGATCCCTACCCGTCCTATCCGGAAAACTCCGGCAAGGATGTGCACTTCGAGATCACCGTGGACTCCATCATGGAGCAGGAACTCCCGCTCTACAACGAGGATTTCGTCCGTGCGTACCTCGGATTTGACTCCATTGAAGCGTTCGAAACCCACGTCCGCGAGCTTCTTGCCGATCACTATCAGGATATTTTCATCGAATACATCGACAGCCAGACCTGGAATCAGCTGATCGAAAACACCACGGTCATCAAGTACCCCGAAGCGGAAGTGACCGACATGTACGACAGCATCGTTGCCAGCAACAAAGCGTACGCACAGGCGATGGGACTGAACTTCTCCGCATACGTGGAAGTGAACTACGACGTCACCGAGGAAGAATACCTCAGGCTCCTGCGCGAACAGTGCGAGGCACGCATCAAGGAAGAAATGATCTGCTACGCGATTGCGCGTGAGGAAAAGATCACCCTGAGCGAAGAGGAATATCAGGAGCGCGCGCTCGAATACGCAGTTGACACGTACAATGTGGCATCCGTTGCGGCATTCGAGAACATCTACGCGAAGGAAACCATCCGCCAGACGATCATGTTCGACCTCGTGCACGAGCTTGTAGCGGCTGAAGCGGCTGTGACCTACCCGGCTGAATAAACCGAACGAAATAAAGAAAACCGGTTCCGCGGAATTTTCCGTGAAATCGGTTTTTTTGTGTTGGGTTGGATGGCAGGAATGTCATTAACAGAAAAAGCGTCCGTCAACAAGCCAAACATTATTACTGTCATTCAGAGGGCGGGCTATCCTGTAAATATAAGCCCAATGTCCCGCCCTCTGAATGACAAAGGGTGGCGTCAGGCTGGCAGACATCAGGTTTGGCATACATTAAAATGCCATTGTGCCCGTCAGACCCCGCCGAAGAGTCTCTTGTAGATATCGCTCATTTCGCCGCGGGAGATCACGTAGGGGCTGTTCGCGTAGTTGCCGGCACCTGCGGCGCGGTCGATGAGCTCTTCCCTT
>JAFTPW010000235.1:0-8733 GCA_017463075.1 Clostridia bacterium | reverse complement strand
GAGCGAAGAAAGCATCGCGCGCACGCTGAACTTCGGGGATTTTCGTCTCACCCGAGCGTTTGCGGGACTGCGCTTCGAGGGAATCGGTATCCGCACGGAACGCGGTCGCTTCGTAGAGCTGTTCGGCGTTGGCGGGCGTATCACACTCCGTCATCGTTCCGAGATATACCGGCGGATGGATCGTGGTGTCGCCCGTGATTCCGTCCGCTGTCACCGTGGAATTGCCGACTGCGCGGATTTCTTCGCCGTTTCCGCTGTAAATGAGAGCCTTCGCCGGAACCGCACCCGCACCGTAAACCGTTTCGTATTCGCAGTTTGTGAGAACGAAGTCGTGAGATGCGAAGGTTTCCTTTTCTTCAACGAGGATCAGCGCGGCGCGGAAGGGTTCGACTGTGACTTCAGCCGTGTCCCCGTATGCGAACGTGCCAGCGTAGGATTCGTAGGGATGCAGGGTCTTGACGACGTATTCCTTATCCGATTTTTCCAGTCCGATCTCGTCGGTGATGTTCAGCTTTACGGAAACGGTATCCCATCCGGTGTTGTTCAGCACGATCAGTCTGGTCATTCCGTCGCCGCGGGATACTGCATTCGCGCCGTAGGATTCGGGCAGAACCATACCGTTCACGAGAATGTCGTTGTATTTCGCGTGCAGATTGTAGATCCGCGCCAGTCTTGCCTGCTCGTCGTCCCGGAGAAGCCACGGATTGCCGTAGATTTCGGGAGCGAGAATCAGCGAACGCGCGAATGCCTGGATGATGAGATCGTCTTCGAAATAATCGAGATAGGACGACAGACAAACGCCGTGGTCCTCGGTCAGACGCTTCATCTCCGGCACAAGTCCTCTCTCCAGCGTACATGCGCGGTGGTGGGATGCGGTATTCTTGTTGCGGATATGCACATCGATATAGGTTTCCACGCCGCCCCAGAGGAAGGTGGTTGCGCAGATTTCGGCGTCTCCGAGGTGATTGCGGTGATTGAGCACGATCAGATCCGGCACGTATTTCCGGCATTCGTCGATCATGTTCTTGAATGTCTGACGCTTTTCTTCGCGGAGTGCGCCGCAGACGGTGTCGAACTTGAACAGCATGAAGCCGAGATCCTTGCACAGGCTCACGATCAGGTCATACCGCGCTTTTTCCGATTCCGGCGTATCACCGAAGCCGTCCGCACCGCCCCAGATGCCCATGTGACAGCCGATTTCCGCCGCTTTGTCCGCACAGGGCTTGTATCCGCGCGGGAACTGCTTCACCAGCTTGGGTGTGGATGCAGGATCGCCGTAGGTTCCGGACGCACCGTCGAGGTTGCCGGCATCCCATGCGTAGATTTTGATCTCCATCCCGTAGGTGTCGTGGAGCCACTTGAAGTAATCGAGATTGATCAGGGTCTGCTCCTCGGTTGCACCCTCGTTTGTGTTGTTGATCCATGAAAAATACTGGGGTCTGGACGGGGTTCTCTCATCCGCACCCGATGACTGACGTGTTTTCTCGAGCATAGTCTTCTCCTTGCAGATTTTATTTCTACCGGAATTATACCACAGCGGCATGTGTTTTGCAAGAATTCTTCGTAAAACAGTTGACAATTCAGACGCTTTCTATTATAATTTTTATAGACTTTAACGAAATTTCTCCCAAAGAAAGGACTACAATCATGGCTATTCCAAGACCGGAACATCCCAGACCGCAGTTCGTGCGCGACGCATGGATGAACCTCAACGGCGAGTGGGATTTTCTCTTTGACTTCGGCAACTCCGGACGCTACCGCAAGCTCTGGAACTCCGACAACTTCATGAGCGGTGATGTGAAGAAAATCACCGTTCCGTTCTGCCCCGAAAGCCGTCTCTCCGGCATCGGCTACACGGACTGGATCGCAGCAGTCTGGTATCGCCGCACGTTTGAGCTGACCGCGGAGCAGATTTCCGGACGCGTTCTTCTGCACTTCGGCGCTGTGGACTACCATTCCGTCATTTACGTCAACGGAAAGCAGGTCGGCGAGCATACCGGCGGTTACTCCTCGTTCGAACTTGACATCACCAAGGCTGTGAAGGAAGGCGAGAACCTCATCATCGTGTATGCCGAGGACGACAACCGTTCCCTGAAGCAGCCCTACGGCAAGCAGTCCCAGCGGTATGAATCCTATGCTTGCTCCTACACGAGAACCACCGGCATCTGGCAGACCGTCTGGCTGGAATTTGTTCCGGAATCCTACATCAAATACGCGAAGATCACGCCGTTTGTGGACGATCACCGCGCGGTTGTTGACGTGGAAACTGTCGGCGGCACTTCCGTCACGGCAGCTGCGTATTACGACGGCGTGAAGGTAGGTGAGGCATCCGCGGCTGTGGTTTACGGAAACGCATCCGTTGTGCTCGATCTCGATCAGCTCCATCTGTGGGATCTCGGTCAGGGCAATCTCTACGATCTGACCATCACCCTCGACACCGGCGACACCGTGCAGAGCTACTTCGGCATGCGCAAGGTGGAACTGAAAAAGGACGGCATCTGGCTCAACAACCGTCCCGTCTTCATGCGCACCGTACTCGACCAGGGCTTCAATCCCGACGGCATCTACACCGGTCCGACGGACGAATTCCTCAAGCACGACATTGAACTGACCATGGATCTCGGCTTCAACGGCGGACGCCTGCATCAGAGAGTCTTCGAAGAACGCACCCTCTACTGGGCGGACAAGCTCGGCTACATCGTCTGGGGCGAATATGCGAACGGTTCCCTCCTCAACGACGGTCAGGGCATCGGATACTTCCTGCCCGAATGGATGGAAGTCGTACGCCGCGATTACAGCCATCCCTCCATCATCGGCTGGTGTCCCGAAAACGAATCCTACTGGCGCAAGGACAACGATCCCATCTGCCAGACCGTATGCTACGACGTCACCAAGCAGATGGACCCCTACCGTCCCGTCATCGATGCCTCCGGCGGTGTGCACTGGAAGACGGATATGTTCGACATTCACGAATACGACCAGAATCCCGAAAGTCTCCGCAAAAAGCTCGCTCCCATGCTGGACGATCCCAACTTCTGCCACAACCCGATCCATCAGGAACAGCTGAAGAAGCATGTCTACCGCGGCGAACCCGTGTGGATCAGCGAATACGGCGGAACATTCTGGAATCCCGACGAGCCGGGCGGATGGGGCTACGGTTCCACTCCCGAATCCGAGGAAGCATTCGCGGAACGCTACGCAGGTCTGACCACCGCAATGCTCGAGCATCCGAGAATCTGCGGCTTCTGCTACACCCAGCTCACCGACGTCGAGCAGGAACAGAACGGGCTGTACAAATACAACCGCACCCGCAAGTTCTCCGATAAAATCTACGACAAGATCCGCGAAGCCAACATGCAGATCGCGGCATTTGAAAAACAGGAATAAGGCATAACAAAACGTGCAGTCAGGATGAAAATCCACGGCTGCACGTTTTTTCATTTTCTCTTCTCTATTCTCTCTTATCTCTTCTCCGCGCCCGCAAACTGGCTGTTCCAGAGCTCGGAGTAGAATCCGCCGGCGTTCACCAGCTCGTCGTGACTGCCCTTTTCGATGATCCTGCCTTCCTTCATGACGAGGATGCAGTCGGCTTCGCGGATCGTGGACAGGCGGTGCGCAACGATGAACGACGTTCTGCCCTTCATGAGCTTCGCGAAGGCGTTCTGAATTTTCAGCTCGGTTCGGGTGTCGATGGAGGACGTCGCTTCGTCGAGAATCAGCATCGGAGGAATTGCCAGCATGACCCGCGCAATGCACAGAAGCTGACGCTGACCTGCGGAAAGTGCACCGCCGTCGTCACTGATAACGGTATCGTATCCCTTCGGCAGGCGTCGGATGAAGCTGTGCGCATGAGCGGCTTTTGCGGCGGCGATGACTTCCTCCTCGGTGGCATCCCGTCCCATTTTAATATTGTCACGCACAGTTCCCTTCATCATCCACGTGTCCTGAAGCACCATGCCGTAGGTTCCGTGGAGGGAGTCGCGCTTGGCATCCCGGATATCGCATCCGTCGACGGAAATGGAACCGTCCTTCACATCGTAGAAGCGCATGAGCAGATTGATGATCGTGGTTTTGCCGCATCCGGTCGGGCCGACGATTGCCACACGCTGACCGGGCTTGACACTGAGCGTCAGATCACGGATCAGTTCCTTCTCGGGTGTGTAGGAGAAGTCCACGTCACGGATTTCCACATTGCCCTTTACCTTATCAAGGGACTTCGCGTCAGCCTTGTCGGGAGTATCGGTCGGCTCGTCGATCAGCTCGAAGATACGCTCGGCACAGGCACGCGCGTTCTGGAGCTCGGTGATGACGCCGGAGATTTCGTTGAACGGCTTGGTGTACTGGTTCGCATATGCGAGGAAGCTGGTCAGACCGCCGACTGTCATGGAGCCGGACACAGCCGCAAGCGCACCGGTGAGTGCAACTGCCGCGTAGACCACGTTGTTGATGAAGCGCGTGGAAGGATTGGTGATGGACGAGAAGAAAATCGCACGGAGGGAGCATTTTTCCAGCCGTCCGTTGATCTCGTCGAAGGTTTCAAGCATGTCGTCCTCACGGGAGAATGCGCGGACAACGGGCTGACCGCCGACGGATTCGTTGATGACGGATGTCAGCTCGGCGTTGGTCTCGGAGCGGAGCTTGAACATCGCGAAGGTGCGTCTGGCAATGAACGCCGCCACAAACAGGGACAGCGGAGTCAGCACGACAACGACCAGCGTGATGCCGGGATGGATCGTCAGCATGAACACGAGCGTGCAGATGATGGTGACCACACCGGAGAAGAACTGCGTGAATCCGAGGAGCAGACCGTCCGCAAACTGGTCAACGTCGGCAATGACCCGGCTGACCGTCGCGCCGTGCGGGTGGGAGTCGATGTAGGAAAGCGGGAGATGGGTCAGGGTATCGAACGCATCCCGGCGCACGTCGCAGATGACGGAGTAGGTGATGCGGTTGTTGATGAAGTTCATGATCCACTGGAGTACGCCGCAGAGTGCCGCCGCGATTCCGATTTTCACGAGATTGTCGGCGATTGCGGTGAAGTCCACCATTCCCTGCCCGATCATGGCGTCAATCGCGCGTCCGCAGAGAATCGGGATGTACAGCGAGAGCACAACCGTCGCGGCGGCAAGGAGGATGGTGAGGATCAGAAGAGGAATGTACCGCTTGAGGTATGCGAGCAGGCGGCTCCATGTGTCTTTTTTGATGGAAATTTTCGTCTTTGCCATGCTCATGCCTCCTTCCGGTACTGGGATTCGTAGATTTCACGGTAAACTTCGCAGGTTTCAAGCAGATCGCTGTGCGTACCGATGCCTGCAATCCGTCCGTCGTCGAGCACAACGATCTTGTCCGCGTGCTGGATGGACGAGGTACGCTGGGACACGATGAGCGTGGTGGGTCTGCATGCGAGATTTGCGAGATCCCGTCTCAGCGCGGCGTCGGTTGCAAAGTCAAGCGCGGATGCGGAGTCGTCGAGAATGAGAATCTCGGGATTTCTCACGAGCGCGCGGGCAATGGTGAGTCTCTGCCGCTGACCGCCGGAGAAATTCCGTCCGTTCTGCTCCACCTCGGCATCCAGTCCGCCGGATTTCGCTTTGAGAACGTCAAGACCCTGCGCGTTTTTCACAGCCTGCATCAGCTCTTCATCGGTCGCATCCGGATTGCCCCACTTGAGGTTATCGCGGATGGTTCCCTTGAAGAGCGTCGCCTTCTGAAGAACGTAGCCGATCTTCTGACGGAGCGTTTCTGCGGGATATTCGCGTACATCAACGCCGTTTACGAGAAGCTGACCGTCGGTGACGTCGTAGAATCGCGGGATCAGGCTCACGAGCGACGTTTTGCCGCAGCCGGTACCGCCGATGATGCCAACGGTTTCGCCGTGAGCGACGGTAAAGCTGATATCATCCAGTGCCGCGTCGCTTCCTTCGGTATAGTTCAAGGAAACACCGCGGAACTCGATTGCAGGTGCGGATGCGTTCTCAGCGGGTGCGGCGTCTCTGAAGGACATTGCGAGTTCGGTTTCGATGATTTCGTCAATGCGCTTCATGCAGGTGATGAACTTGGAAATGCTGATGATGAGGTTTGCAAACTTGATCAGCTCGACGAGAATCTGCGTCATGTAGTTGTACAGTGCAACCGCTTCGCCGGTGGTGAGGGAGCCGCTGTCAACCTTCACGCCGGAGACGTACAGAAGAACGATGATGCCCGCGTTGAGAATCACGAAGGTCATCGGATTCATCAGAGCGGAGATCTGTCCGGCGAACTGCTGACGCTTGTTGAGCATCTCATTGTGGGACGCGAATTTTTCCCGTTCGCTCTCTTCCATGCCGAACGCGCGGATCACTCTCGCACCGGAGAGGTTTTCGCGTGTGGTTCCGGTGAGGGAGTCAAGCTCATTCTGCACACGCTTGTACGCGGGAACGGAGCCGAGAATGATGCCGAAGACCACCACGGAGAGAATGGCGATGACGATTAGGAAGATGAGTGCGGATTTCACATCCAGCGTGAATGCCATCACCATTGCGCCGAACACCACAAACGGAGAACGCAGAAGCAATCTGAGGGCTAAGTTGATGCCGTTCTGCACCTGATTGAGGTCGCCGGTGAGTCGGGTGATGAGTGTGGGTACGCCGATTCTGTCGAGATCGGTGAAGGAGAGTTTGCCGATGTGCTCAAACAGTGCGTGTCTGAGGTGTGTCGTGCATCCGACTGCCGCTCTTGCCGCGAAATACTGCGCGATGAGGGAGCAGGTGATGCCGATGACACCGAGGGCGATCAGAAGCCCGAAACGCTGCACAATGTACGCCGTATCCCCTGCCGCGATGCCGTAGTCGACGATGTCCGCCACCACAAGGGGAACGAACAGCTCGAACATGGCTTCCAGCAGCTTGAACAGCGGTCCCAGAATGGACTGCGCCGTGTACAGCTTCATGTATCGGAATAAGTTTTTCAAGGTCTTGGAGTCCTTTCGTAGTCATTGCCAGCATTATAACATAAATGAAGGAAAAGTGCAAGGCAAAACGAAAAGCCCTGAGGAAATATCAGAGCTTTTCTCATGCGTCAGTCCATTTTTGAGCCGACAGCGTAAACATGCGCGTCTCTCAGCTCGAACCGGAGCGTGCCGCACTTTCCTGCGATGCCGTCAAAACTCAGGGGCCGCGAGAGTTCATTGCCGTAGAGCTCCGCTGTCTCGCCGAGGATGGTTCCGTCTTCATCCAGCACCGTCACCTTCACGTGTCCGAACGCGGCGGTGGAATAGTTGAGGAAGAAGGTATCCGACTCGAAACAGAGCGGTTTTGTCGTGAACGAGCCGCCGAAGTAACCTGCGTAAACGGATGCAAAGCGGTAGCGCGGTACGGAGTAGCACCAGATGCCGTCGTCGTCCCAGACATAGTTCTGCATTGTGTAGAGGTAGAAGTCCTGTCCCCGTTCGATGATGCCGGAGAGCGCGATGAAGCATCGGTGCGTCCATTCGTGGGAATGCAGTCCGGGCGCGATCCATGCTTCGGGAAAGGTGCGGTTCCAGTGGACGCCGTCGCGGGAGGTCATGAACGTGCAGTCGGACACGCCGCGCGAGGTTGCTCCTTCGACGATGGCTTCGCGGGCCTCGTTGTAGCGCATGGGGATGGAGACGAGGATATGCTCAGCCCCCGGGATTGTGTTGGCGGCGTTGGTGTAGAAGTGCTCCGAAATCTCCGGCATGCCCGGGTATTCGTTGCCGACGGGTTCCGTCCAGTGGATGAAATCCTCGGAGGTACAGGACTGGATCGCGCGGAATCCGGTATAGCCCTTCCCCAGCCAGTAGCGGGAATAGCAGCGGTACAGTCCGGCGTGCCTGTCGTAAAACGCGATGTTCATCGAGTCAAACAGACCTTTGGTGATGACCGGATCCTCTGCGAGCCTGTGCCACTCGATGCCGTCGGGACTGCCGAAGACGTAAAGTCCGCCGAAATGCTCCAGTCCCGCGACTGCCTTGTACTTTTCGTCGGGTCTGCATGCGGGATTTGTGTCGAGGAATGCGCCGAAGTTGTGGCAGAAGCCGTCCATGCGCACGATGTTGTTCTCGGTGATCTCACCGTACGGGATGCGGTTGACCGGCACGCGCGTGAAGCGGAGTCCGTCACGGCTTTCGGCAACACATGCCGTCTGCTTATCGGACAGGTCGCTGTTTCCGAGTCCCGGGAAGCCGCGGTAGTACATCTTCACCGTACCGCCGTCGTCGAATACCGTCATGCCGAGACTTCCCTTGTTCTCCCACGCTTCATCGAATCCGAGCACCTTTCCGCGGCAGATCGGCGGGTTGATTTTCAGGGACGCGTTTTCCGTTCTGCCGATCAGAAAGTCGTCCACAAAGGGTTCAATGCGTTTTCCGAATGGGATCATGTCGTTCTCCTTTCCGTTTTCCGGTATTGATGGATCCGTAAAAAAGCAACACCCCATGAGCCGGGTGGCTGATGAGGTGTTGTGGGCAGATCATTCAGCCGCTTCGTCCGCGTAGAAGGAGTACATTTCCTTCAGCTTCTTGTTGAGAGACTTCTGAACCTTCTTCAGGTCGGAAGCCAGACCGGTGTCGTTGTTGTAGAGGCAGTTACGGAACATGTAGGGCAGGCTGGAGAGATATTCGCCGAACTGGAAGGTGAATTCGAATACACGGCCTTCCATGATGAGGTCGATCATCTGAGCGGTGGTGGTGTCTTCGGAGTACTTGCCCTTGAGTGCAGCGTCATAGAATTCGGG
>JAFTPW010000234.1:0-5994 GCA_017463075.1 Clostridia bacterium | reverse complement strand
GTGTGCATCGGGACATACCTTCGACATCGCGAAATCCGGGTACGTGAATATGCTTCCGCCCGGGAAAGAGAAAAACGCCCGCACCGGGGACGAAAAAGACATGGTCCGCGCGCGGGTCGACTTCCTCGCGAAGGGATACTACGCCGGAATCAGCTCCGCGGTGGCTGAAATCATGGCGGAATACACCTCCGGTGACGCCGTGCTCTGCGACATGGGATGCGGCGAGGGATACCACACCTGCCGTTTCGCCGGGGAACTGCACGATAAAACCGGACACAGCGTTCTCGCGCTCGGGTTTGACGCATCGAAATACGCCGCCGAGTGCGCATCGAAGCTCGCAAAATCGAAGGGCTGGCTCTCCCGGGACGGCATCGGTGCGGAGCTGTATTCTCCCGTTTCGTGCGCGTTCATGCCGGGGAATATCTTCCATCTGCCCGTGAAGGATCACGCTGTCACCTGCGCCGTGAGCATGTTTGCACCGGTTGCGGGAGACGAAGCGCGCCGGATTCTCACAGATGATGGCATCCTCGTCGTCGTTTCGTCCGGGCGGAATCACCTCATCGAGATGCGCCGGCTCATCTACGACGACGTGCATCTCTCCGACAGCCTGCCCGATACGCCCGACGGATTCGAGCTCGCAGACCGCCGGAATCTGACCTATACCGCATCCATCGAAAACAAAGCGGACATCGCATCGCTCTTTGTGATGACGCCGTTCTACTATAAAACCACCGAAGCCGGACGCGCCAGACTCGCCGAACGGGAAATCCTGGACGTCACGGTGGATGTAAATCTTTCCGTATTCAAGGTGAAATTATGATTTTATCCGTTATCATCCCCATGTACAACGAAAAAACCGTGGCAGAAGCCTGCGCGAAGGATCTGACCGATGCCCTCGAGGCTTATGCCGCGGTTCACGCGATTGATTATGAAGTGATCTTCTCCGACGACGGCTCCACGGACGGATGCGGCGCGCTGATTGAAAAGTTTGCCGCGGAACATGCGCTTACTCACGGGAAAGTCCGTCTTGTGACCGCAGAGAAGAACGCCGGAAAGGGAAGTGCAGTGCGGCTCGGCATGCTGGCGTCGTGCGGTGACTACGTCTGCTTCACGGACAGCGACCTCGCGTACGGTGCGGAGATCATCGGTGAGATGCTGACCGACATCCGCGAAAAAGGCGGCGATCTTCTCATCGGATCCCGTGCGATTCATCCCGACGGATATGCCGGATACACGTTCCTCAGAAAGCTCGCGTCAAAGACGTTCATCAAGGTGCTCTCCATGACGGCGGGATTCCGCGGAAGTGACTCCCAGACCGGGATGAAGTTCTTCGTCGGCGAGACTGCGCGGAAGATTTTCGCAAACACCACGGTCAACGGCTGGGCGTTTGATTTCGAAGTGCTCCTCATCGCGCAGAAGATGGGCAAAACCATCCGCGAATACCCCGTCACCGTGCTCAATCACCGCGAATCCAAGGTGCGCCTGTTGTCCGACAGCCTGAAAATGATGAAGGACGTACGCCGCATCAAGGATCGTGTCAAAAAACTGGAACTGAAATAATCACGGCGCGTAGAAGCTGTGTCCGCCGATTTCCATCACGAACCGGCAGTTTTCCACGATCCACATGCTCGAGGCGATCCGACGGTTGAGGAAGTACAGAATTTCCTCCGAGAGCCGCGTGTCCTCAAGACAGATTTTCGCCGCCATCACCGACTCCTCACCGGGCGTGTTGTAGATGGTGCCGTTTGCGGTCGGCGTGAACTGGGTTCCGTTGCGCTTGTCGAAAATCACGCCGTAGATGGTGTCCGGGAATCCGGGATCGTCCACGCGGTTGAGGATGACATTCCCGACGGCGAGCTTGCCGGTGAACGGCTCTCCCTGCGACTCCGCGTGAATGATCCGGGCAAGCCAGTGCAGCTCCTCGGTGTCGTAGTAGTCGTCCCCGGAAACGATGGCACCACGGCGGCGGGTCAGATAAGTACGGTTTTCTGCGGATACGTAATCGGCATCGAATCCGAACGCCTGCGCAATCTGCCTCAGCGGAACGTACAGGGCGTCGTCGATGCGGAAGATTCCGAACTCGCACCAGAGAATCCGTCCGTTGGCTTCCATGGAGCGCGCATTCTCGACGGCGGTCACGGTCAGCGAATCCGTTGTCACCGTCGCGGTCAGGGCGTCCTCGTTCCAGCTCACGACGGAATTGTCCGCGAAACAGGAGAACTCCCGCAGTCCGACATAGGCGGTGTTGTTGACCTTGTAGACGACGCCGTCGTAATCCCAGCCGTCCGCGGTCACGTTCACGCCGTTCTCAATGATGCGGTAGCCGGACGTGGTTGTGATTCGGGCATTCTGAGCGGCGGACGGTATGGCGGAAAAGCACAGCAGAACGGCTGCGGCGGCGGATGTCAGTATGGTTCTGAAAATCGGTTTCATAAAAAACTCCTTTTGTTTCATGCCTGATGTACCGGGCGCTCCGGCACGTTTCCATTATACCATACTTTCCCCATGATTTTAACCGGTAATATCTGCCATGGTCGGGAAACCATGTTTTACCGGATCCCGGCGGCAGATTGACCGGATTTCCCTACATTAAATATATACTGGAGTACCCCAATGAAATTCACCCGTATCAGCGCACTGCTTCTGGCGGCGTCACTGTCCTTCTCGTCCTGCGGATTCATCATCGTCAACGATATCTCGTCAGAGCAGGCACAAACGGCGGAAACGTCATCCCCGAACGCGGACGCGCAGGATTACACCTATACCGAATACACGAAATACGACAGCTCATCGGACGGACGTGCAATGGCACAGCAGTACCTGAGCGAGCTGCCCGAGCGCGACTACGGCGGTGCGGTTTTCTTCATCACGACGCCCGCGACCGAGTACATCGCGCCGGAGGACATGGAATCCCCTGTGTCCAAGCTGGCAGTGGAGCGGAATGCGAAGGTTGAGGAAACGCTCGGCGTGTCGCTGGTCATGTCCCTCACGAACGCGGATACGATGCTGACCGAGCTGAAGCAGGCGGTGTCGGCGGGAGACTACTACACGGATCTTCTCATGATTCCGGTGTACATGATCGGCAATTTCCGCATCGAGGAGACGCTCATCAACATGCGGTCCCTGCCGTTCTTCGACATCGATCAGCCGTACTTCAACGCCGATTCCTCTGCCATGACCTCGGGCGGATTCACCACCTACGGCGTGGCGGGGCATGCGTCGATCTCTCCGTCGTCCTACACTGCTCTCTATATGAACAAAACCGTTCTCACCGAAGCGGGTGCGGATCCGGATGCGGTCTACTCCTCCGTGGTGGCAGGCGAGTGGACGTGGGACGAATACCTGAAGCTGAACGAAGCCGTGCGCGGTCTGAATGAAACCCGTACGTCGGGCGGCTTGTCGGCATACTACACCTTCACGGCGGAAAATACCGCGTCGCGCGTGCCGGATCTCATCTTCAAGGCGTCCGGGAATGAGTTTGTCACCACCGGAACCCGACGCAGACCCCTGATCGGATACACACTCGACGAAGTTCAGCCGGCGATGGATGTGATGAAGACGCTGTACAACGACTCCATGTCGAACATCAGCGCGGACGGCGGTGCGGTGACGGCATTTGCCGAGGGTAAGTCTGCATTCCTCGCGGATTATCTCTACGTCATGAACTGGATGACGAACGCCGACGCCGACTGGGGAATCTTGCCCCTGCCGAAGCAGACCGCGGACGGGGACTACAAGACCCTGATTTCCAACAACGAGCTGGTGTTTGCCGTGCCCGTGAACCACACGAACGGGGAATTCGCCGCAATCACGCTTTCCGCACTGAACGCTGCCTCCTATGGCTATATCTACGACGAATACGTGAACCAGTCCATGCTGCATGTGCTCCGCGACAACGATTCCGTGAATATGCTCGACCTGATTCTCGATACCGCATCGTTTGATTTCGCGCTCGCGTTCGGCAGTGCATATCCGAAGATCGCCAACGCCACCTACCGCCTCATCCGCGAATGTGCCGCATCGGGCAATCTCGAGGAAGTCTACCGCGACCGCATGGTCGAAGCGAACAAAGTCATGCGTCAGGAATTTGACCTGAAATCGTAATGTAAAAATCATTTCCATAAAGGAGACCCACCATGTTCAACATTACCGAATCTCTGAAGCAGCCGGGAATCAAGCGTGTGATTCTCGACACCGACACGTACAACGAGATCGATGACCAGTTCGCTGTCGCACTGGCGATGCTGGCACCGGACAAGATCGATCTTGCGTGCATCACGGCGGCTCCGTTCCACAACGGCAACAGCGAATCCTTCGCAGACGGCATGGAAAAGAGCTACCGCGAAATCGGAATCTGCACAAAGCTCGTGAACGAATCCCACGGCGCGAAGATTCCTCCGTACTACCGCGGCTCGACGGAAAGAATGCCCGACGTCGACACTCCCGTTGAGTCCGAAGCGGCGCATAAGATTGCCGAAACCGTTATGGCGTACGACGGTATGACCTACATCGTGCCCATCGGCGCCATCACCAACGTTGCATCCGCGATTCTGCTCCATCCCGAAATCAAGGAAAAGATCGCGATCATCTGGCTCGGCGGCGTTGCAAGATGGTTCGCGCATCCCGAGTTCAACCTCGCCGGCGACATCAATGCGACCAATGCCGTGTTCAAGTCCGGTGTGCCGATGCTCCAGTTCCCGTGCATGGGCGGCGTTTCCCATCTCACCATGGACATCTACGAGCTCGAGCACTTCCTCCGCGGCAATTCTCCTCTCGGCGATTATCTCTGCGACAACGTTGCGGCATGCAAGCCGAAGAACGCCGTTTCGTGGAGCCGCGTGATCTGGGATATCTCCACCATCGCGGGCATCATCAACCCGAATCTGTACATCGTTTCCGAACAGCCGAGACCGTACGTGAATCCCGAAACTTGGGCGTACGAATACGGCAAGTACGAAGGCACCATCGAACACGTCGACTACATCCACCGCGACGCAACAATCTCCCTGCTGATGCAGAGACTGATGAAGTAACCCAAAACAAAGAAAGCAGTCACTCCCCCAAACGGAATGGCTGCTTTTTGTTATATCAGTGCCGCTGAACAATCGACGTTCGCAAACCCACAGCTGCCTCAGCGCACCGTTTACCGTGCCGCGGAAGGTCGTGGGATCAAGTTTATCTCTCCGCCTCAAGTGCGCCGTTATGCCCGCTGGGGCGCCCGGTTTAGATTTTGAGGTTCGATACGTTTGCGAAGTGCTCGAGGATGGCGTGTTCGGTCTTTCTTTCTTCGATGTGGGGCGATACAATGCGGCATGCGGCGAGAATGGGAACCCAGCGGAGAATACCGCGGAGATAGGAGCCGCTCTTTTCCGCGTACAGCTTCACGTAGTCCACTGCGAGAGCGGATTCGCCGTAAACGTTGAAGGTCAGGAAGGTCTGCGCTACGTCCGCGTCCTTGTTGCCGTGGCATGCGAAGGGCCAGTCAAGGATGTAGGGATCGTCCGGGTTGTCGTTCCTGAGAATGATGTTCCACGGAACGAAGTCGCAGTGGCAGATTTTCTTCTCTTCCGGCATGTTTTCGAGAATGTTCTGGAGTTCGTACCGCTTCACGGAGTCAAGGGGCGAGAGTGCCAGCTTGTGTGCCGCAAATTCGTGCAGACAGGGCAGGTCACGCAGCTCCGTATCGTGCAGGGACATCTGGAAATCCACAAACCGGTCGAGCAGGGGACCCATGTCTTCCGCGCTCTTCATCGCTTCCCAGAGAGTGACGCCGGGAATGTATTCGGAGTGGATTGCCCACTGACCGTCCACGTTGTCAACACGGAGAACGCGGGGCGCTTTCAGTCCGTTTTCTGCCGCGAGTGCCTGACAGTGCGCTTCGCTGAGGATGACGGACGTCGGATATTTCCGGTCAAACTGCTTGATTACGGTTTCCTGATCGAGATATATGGTCTTGGCGGATCTTTCCACCAGTACTTTTGCCTGAATGCTCAT
>JAFTPW010000233.1:0-3020 GCA_017463075.1 Clostridia bacterium | reverse complement strand
CTTGCCTACACGATCACCGACGGAACGATTGCGATCACGAATGTTTCCGGTGAGGACATTCCGTCCGATATCGTCGTGTACTACAAGAACATGTACGCCAACACCTACATGGGCGGGATTACGTACCGTGTGTGCGTGACGGGCGGCTTGCAGGCTGGCGAATCCTTCAACGGCTACGCGCCGCATGCAACGGAAAACGATACCAAGATTATGTTTACAGAATATGAATAACGAACGATACACCTTCGGCGGCGTGACGCTGGAGATCCGGACGGAAATCCAGCTCCACCACGCGCCGAAGTACGACATCTTTCTCGCCGAGCCGGACGCCGTGCCGGATTACACCATCGAAATCATCCCGATGCCGTCGGAGTCGAACTGCGGACGCACGATTCCGGCTCCGGTTGAGCGTGACGGAAACACCATCCGCGTGAAGATCAACCGCGACGACATCCCCGGAATCTCTGCGGCAAACGTGTTCAGCGCGGCGGGAGTTCCGTGCCTCTTCGTCGAGCATGACGCGTTCATCCTGCACAGCTCGTACGTCCTGCACGACGGGAAAGCAATCCTGTTCACCGCACCCAGCGGCACGGGCAAATCCACGCAGGCGACGTTCTGGAAGGAACACCGGCATGCTGATGTTATCAACGGCGACAGAACATTGGTGACGTACCGTAACGGAAATTTTCTCGCCAACGGCATCTACGCATCGGGCAAATCCGGTCTCTGCCAGAATGTGACGTCCCCCATCGGAGCCGTGATTCTGCTCGAGCAGGGAAGCCGCAACGAAATCCGCAACATCCCCGCAAGAGAGCTGTTCATGCGGATTGTGAACCAGTGCGGATTTGACATGAACAGCGCCGCACAGCAGGTGAAAATCACGGATCTGATCGCAGAATTGATCAATTCGGTTCCGGTGTATTGCTACGCCTGCCGCAATCACCCAGACTCCGTCGACGATCTTGAGAGGTACTTATGGAACAACAAAAAGTGACGCCGCGCGGGGAACCGCTGTGGTCGAGTTTCATCCACGCGAAGGGCTCGCGGCTCGGTCTGCCAATCGCCGGGAACTTTGAGCTGACGAACCGGTGCAATTTCCGGTGCAAAATGTGCTACGTGCATGAGGACTGTGAAGACGGCCTGACTGCGGACGAATGGATCCAACTCGGTGAAACTGCACGGGATAAAGGCATGGTTTTCCTGCTTCTGACCGGCGGTGAACCGTTTTTGCGGAAGGATTTCAGGGAAATCTACACCGCGCTCATCGACATGGGTCTGCTCATCTCGATCAACACAAACGGCTCGCTCATTGACGATGACATGTTCGAATTCCTCGTCAAGCATCCGCCATTGCGTATGAACATCTCCCTCTACGGCACGACGGATGAAGCCTACCGGAACCTCTGCGGTAACCCATCGGCGAAGATGGTTATGCACAATATCGAGCGCCTGCACAAAGCCGGAATCGCAGTAAAGATCAATTCCTCCGTCACGCCGTACAACGTCGGGGAAATCGAAAATATCCACGCATTTGCGAAGGAGCTCGGCGTAAACGTGACCGCAACGACCTACATGTACCCGCCAGTACGCATCAACGGATGCCGGTACGGTCAGTCGCATGCACGGTTTGACGCCGAAGACGCCGCGAAGTACATGCTCAAATGCCGCGAGCAGATTCTCTCTCCCGAGCAGCTGAAAAACGCCGCCGATGGTGTCATGCCGGATGATGAATTATGCGTCAGCGAAACGGGTGAAAACATGCGCTGCCGGGCAGGAAAGACTGCGTTCTGGGTCACCTGGGACGGACGGATGCTCCCGTGCGGAATGTTCCCGGATGACGGCTGGAAGATCCGCGAAATCGGCTTCGACGCCGCGTGGGAGAACGTGCGGAGTTACACCAAAACCGTCATGATGCCCCGCGAGTGCACCGACTGCCCGAAGAAGAACCGCTGTGCCGCATGTGCCGCCGCGTGCATTGCGGAAACAGGACGTTCCGACACGAAGCCGGACTACATCTGCCGGATGACGAAGACCTACGAGCGTTTGCTCGATGAAAAATACAACAGATAATATTAAATGAGGAAAATTTCATGAAAATCAAGGAAAACGTGATCCACCGGAGTATCGCCGGCGAGCATATCCTGATCCCGACTGGCGACACCGCCATCAAGTACAACGGGATTTTCGCGATGACTGAGATCGGCGCGGAGATCTGGGAACGCCTCGCGCAGGGGATGGAGGAAGACGCTATTGTTGCCGAGATTCTCGACGAGTATGACGTGGACGAGCCCACGCTGAGGCAGGATTATGCGGAGTTTGTCGCGAAACTGACCGAGCTGGGGCTGGTGGAAGAATGAAAGAAAAAGGGAACCTTTGCGAAATGCGGGTTCCTTTTTTGCATGCCGGAAGTGCGCAGGTGAATTTTTGTCATATCATGACAGTTAAAATATTGAAATATCTTGAACACGGCGCGGTTTTATGATAAAATAGAGCAAAAGCAATCTCCCAACAAACGAAAGGATCGGAACAAGCATGAATATGACCGATAAAAAATACGAAGCGCTGTTCACGCCGTGGAAAATCGGCAATGTGGAGATCAAAAACCGCATTGTGATGTGTCCCATGGGCGGAACGTCCCTGTTCGGGTGGTTCGAGCTGACCGGCTGTCACTTCGACAAGGAGCCGGCAAAGCTCTTCCTCGAACGCGCCAACAACAACGTGGGGTTAATCATCCCCGGCATCGCACCTCTCCGCGACACCTTCTGGGGCAAATGGCTGTGGCAGAACCCGAAGATGTTCTAAGACCTGAAGGAGTTCATGGACGAGATCCACAAGACCGGCGCGAAGCTGTTCATTCAGCTCACCGCAGGCATGGGACGCTCCTGGGCAATCACGGAGCTGGTGGCGCCGCTTCACAAGAACAAGCTGACCCGCGCCATCATCAAGCCCATCATCGACACTTCGCACGAGCTGGCATGTCCCAGTCCGCAGAAGTCCCGCTGGGCGCACGATATCGAATG
>JAFTPW010000023.1:0-3040 GCA_017463075.1 Clostridia bacterium | reverse complement strand
CGGCTGCCGGCGATCAAGGGCTACATCCGCGCGGGATTTCTGCCGGTTCTGCACGACGACGATATGCAGGGACGCTGGACGAAGGTTCTTGCCGAGCTCGGTTTTTCCGGCATTGAGATGGTCACGGAAGACGGAGAAAGCACCGGAGTCATTCTGTAACCCGATCCGAAAACAATCACATAACTCCATCCGCGGCATATCCTGATACAGGGACGCTGCGGATTTTTTCATTATTATATGACCGCGTGCCGTCCCGAAACTGCGGAAACAAAGGTATCAGACAATGCCAGATAAACGAAAATTGGGAATTCTCGGCGGGGATGCGCGCCAGCTGGTGACTGCACGGTGCCTGTCGGAGGAATTCGAGTGCGCGGTATGGGGATTCGATAAGGTCTGGGGAACAGCGGATGAAAAATATCTCGCCGACGCGGTGCGGTGCGTGGACTGGGAATCCGCTGTGCGTGGGTCGGATACGGTGATTCTGCCGCTGCCGTGTACGAGGGACGGTGTAACGCTGAACACTCCGCTGGCCTCGGGAGAGCATCCCGTTCTGCTGACGGAAATCGTGGAGAAGATGGGCGGGCGCGGTCTTCTGTGCGGCGGAATGCTGCCGTCCATCATCAAACGGTACGCAGGGGAACACGGTGTCACGGCGGCGGATTACTACGACTCCGAGGAGCTTCAGATCCGGAATGCCGTTCCCACCGCGGAAGGAGCGATTGCGGCATGCATTCAGACCTTGCCCGTGACAATTGCCGGAATGCGCGCGGCGGTGTTCGGCTACGGCAGAGTGGGACGCACGCTCGCACAGCGCCTGAGTGCACTTGGAGCACGGGTGTACACGGTGGCGCGCAGCCCGAACGACAGAGCATGGGCAGAGTGCGACGGATGCATTCCCGTGCCGCTTCACGAATACCGGGAGAATCCCGTGCAGACTGACGCGGTGTTCAACACGATCCCGCACCGGATTTTTGATGCCGACCTTCTCAGAAAGCTGGATCCGTCGACGGTTCTCTTTGAGCTTGCGGACGGGATTGACACCGGAGCGGCGGAAGGGTGCGGAATCCGGGTTGTTCCTCTGCCGTCCCTGCCTGGGAAAACCTCACCTGTGACAGCCGGGGCAATCATCTGCTCGGCGGTGCGGGAAATTCTGAACAATCAAAAATAAACGAAGCCGATCAGACAGGAGTATGATATATGACGAAGAAAAAACTCGGGTTCGCGATGTGCGGATCCTTCTGTACGCACCGGCAGGCACTGGACGTGATGCGTGAGCTGTCGGCGGCGTACGAAATCATCCCCATTCTCTCCGGAACCGTGACGCACACGGACACAAGATTCGGGACAGCCGCCATTCTCTGCGAAGAAATCCGCGGCATCTGCGGCAGGGAACCGGTGACGGAAATCGTGCAGGCGGAGAAATTCGGACCGTCCGATCCGCTCGATCTGATGCTGATCTGCCCGTGCACGGGGAACACGGCGGCAAAGCTCGCAAACGGCATCACCGACACGAGTGTGACCATGGCGGCAAAGGCGCATCTCCGTTCCGACAGACCGCTCATTCTCGCACTTGCCAGCAACGACGCCATGAGCGCGAATTTTTCCAACATCGGAAAGCTGCTCGGACGCAAGCATGTCTATTTCGTTCCCATGAAGCAGGACGATCCCGAAAAAAAGCCGCATTCGCTGGTCGCGGACTTCGGAAAATGCGCTCGTGCGGTTGATATGGCGGAATCGGGAATCCAGCTGCGTCCGCTGTTTTTGTAAATTCACACGATTCACTTGCTTTTTTTTCGGGATTATGTTAAAATGATGGAAATATCACGCAAACGGATGCATTAAATTCAATATTTGTATAAAAGATTTGCTCTGTCCGGTGTATATGCATCGGCGGAGGAGAGGATGTCCAATGAAAATCATGGAACGGATCGCGCTGGGACGGACGGTCTGGCTGGTGACTGCCGGTGTGGGACTGCTGATTCTGGGCGCGCTGTACACCATATTCGGAACCGAAGCGAGCTTTGCGCCGGCACTCGATAAAGCCAAAACCAGCGATGCGCACGTCCCGTCCGAGGGAATTGCACCCATCGAGGAGCCGGATTACTCCTACGAAGTCAGCACCGTCACCTTCGGCGGAAGCTGTACCGCGGGCTCCATGCTCGGAAGTGCGGCATACGGAACCTTCAACGGTGCGCTGGCGGAAAACGGAACCGAGTATTTCTTTGAAAATCTCAGCGGAATATTCGCGTCAGATGGCTTCACGCTTGCCGGACTTGACGTGACACTCACCGACCGGGAACTGACGCCCGCGGAAAAAGAAAGCCGCGAATGGTTCTGCGCACCGGTATCGGCTGCTGAGGTATTTGCCGGAATCGACGCGCTCTCGCTGGAATTTGACCGTACAATGGACTATGGTACCGAAGGCTATGCCGATACACAGACCGCGCTTGAGGCTGCCGGAATCCACTGGTGCGACACGGGCAGAGCGGTTTACCGGGAACTGGAGAGCGGCGTGAAGATTGCGGTGTACTGCTGTGAGCTTGACGCGGATCAGGCAGAAAACGTGAAGAGCTGGCTTGCCTCCGCGAAGGAAAAGGCGGATTTTACGGCGTTGTACCTCTCGGATACGGAGGAGACCTACATGCCGTCGGAGAGCAAAACCGCGCTGATGCAGTCGTATATCGATGCGGGAGCGGATCTCGTGGTCGGAACCAACGGCGCAAAGCTCCAGCCCTCCGCGGAATACGGTGACGGCTTCATTGCCTATTCGCTCGGCAGTCTCATCGACGGTGCAACCAGGTATCACGAGGACTATACCGCACTGCTTCAGGTGGAGCTTCAGTCGAAAAACGGCGAGCTGACCGGCGTGGAATACCGCTTCATCCCGTGCTACACCGCGGACGGCGATCAGTCGTGGCGTCCCACCGAAATCGCGGGCGACAGTGAGCGGGAAAACGTACTGGCATTCCTGCGCGGCGAACGTCCGAGACCCTGACAAACAAAAATACGGAGCTGTTCCGATGGCGCAAACCATGGATCG
>JAFTPW010000232.1:0-5662 GCA_017463075.1 Clostridia bacterium | reverse complement strand
GGTTCCCTCTCCGAAGGTGACGTGCTTGACCTTATCACCCACGGCAAAACCGGCAGCTGCTGCGGAATTCTGGGGCTTGAGGTTGGTCAGCGCGGGGGATCTCTTGGAAGTTTCGTTGACGAAGTGGTTGACGGGCTTCTACTTGACAGGTCTCTGTCTGAGCTGTCTGAGTTCGGCGTCCGCGGGAGCTTCATCGATGCGTTCCACCAGTTCCGCGGGGATTTCCGCTGCAAATCTGGAGAGCTGGTTGGAGCCGGTTCTGCCGTTGAGCATACGGTCTCTGACGTGGGTGATGATGAGCTTTTTCTTCGCTCTGGTGATTGCGACGTATGCGAGACGGCGTTCCTCCTCGATTTCCTCGGGGTTCATGGTGGTCTGGAAGCTGGGGAAAATGCTTTCTTCCATGCCGGGCAGGAACACGGTCGGGAATTCGAGCCCCTTAGCGGAGTGGATGGTCATGAGCACCACGGCGTCCGCGGTTTCGTCGTACTTGTCGATATCGGAAACGAGCGCCACGTCTTCGAGGAATTCCACGAGCGAGGGTTCGTCCGCCTGTTCTTCGTATGCTTTTGCGGCGGAGATGAGTTCGTTCAGGTTATTCTGACGGTCATCGCGCTCGCTGAGGTCGGTCATTTCGGAGAGCATCTTGCTGTAACCGGAGTCCTCGATGACCATTTCGATCAGGGAGGAGACGTTCATCTGCCCTGCCGCTTCGCGGAATTTGTCCATCATATAGACGAAGCTGACCATCTGGTTTGCGGTTGCGGGAGAGATGGCGGTATAACGCTTTGCGCGGCGGAGGAATTCGAGCAGGGGACATCCTTCCTCATACGCGAGAGCTTCCGCGATCTGGAGGGACTTGTCGCCGATGCCGCGTCTGGGGGTATTGATGATGCGGCGCAGTCTGAGGTCGTCGTTGGGGTTGTTGATGAGCGCGAGATACGCGATGATATCCTTGACTTCCATCCGTTCGAAGAAGCGCAGACCGCCGAGCATACGGTACGGAATACCGCTCTTGGCGAACGCCTGCTCAATGGAGCGGGACTGGGAGTTCATGCGGTAGAGGACGGCATAATCCCGGAATGCGCCGCCGTTCTTCACACCGGTTGCGACAACATCCGCGATGTATCTGCCTTCGTCGTTCTGGTTGCCGAGGTTCTTGATGATGATCTTTTCGCCGTCTTCACCGCCGGTCCACAGGGTCTTGCCCATGCGTCCGGTATTGTTCTCAATGACCTTGTTTGCGGCACCGAGGATGGTTTTGGTGGAGCGGTAGTTTTCCTCGAGCTTGATGACGGCTGTATTGTCGTAATTCTTGTCGAAGTTGAGAATGTTCTCGATGACGGCACCGCGGAATTTATAGATACTCTGGTCATCGTCGCCGACTACCATGATATTCTTATGCTTTGCGGACAGGAGCAGGGTCAGTTCCAGCTGTGCGTAGTTGGTGTCCTGATACTCGTCCACACAGACGTATTTGTAGCGGTTTTGCAGGAGGCTGCGCACGTCCTCGCATTCGGTGAGAAGCCGCACGGTCTGCATGATGATATCGTCAAAGTCGAGGAGGTTCTGATTCTTCAGCTTTTCCGAATAGAGCTGGTAAATCTGCGCGATCTGCTTGAATTTTGCGTCGTTTCCTGCCTTTTCCGCGTACTCAACAGGGCCAATGAGCTTATCCTTTGCGCGGCTGATGGCGTTCTGCACGGACTTGACGGGAAGCTGCTTGTCGTCGATGTTCAGCTGCTTCATGCACAGCTGGATCTGCTTCTTGCTGTCGTCCATGTCGCAGATGGTGAAGCTGCGGTCGTAGCCGATCTGTTCCCCGTAGCGGCGCAGAATCTGTACGCAGATGGAGTGGAACGTACCTGCACGGATCTCAGCCGCCTCGGTGCTGTCTTCCCCGAAGATTGCGCTGATTCTGTTCTTGATTTCCTTTGCCGCCTTGTTGGTGAAGGTGATCGCCATAACCTGCCATGCGGGCGGAGGATTGACGGCAAATCTGGTCAGGTATTCGCCCAGCTCTTCTCTCGGAAGGTCAGCCGCCGCCTTCATTTCCGCGATTGTGGCTTCGTTTGCGTCGGTGGGAACAAGTTCACTGTGATATGCGTCGCCGTAACGGATGATATAGGCAATACGGTTGACGAGTACGGTGGTCTTTCCGCTTCCCGCACCTGCGAGAATGAGGAGAGGTCCGTTCACCTGATACACCGCTTCCCGCTGTTTGGGATTGAGATGGCTGAAATCTGTGTCAAATAACGAGCGTTTGGTTTCGGTATAAAGGGTTCTGATTTCGGTTGCTGTCATTGCTATTGCTCGCTTCTGTTAATTTACCATATTATTATACCACATTTCAAAATATTTTTCAATAATAATGTAGACAACATTTTTTCTTCCAGACGGGGAATCCTATGGTTTCTATACAAATTTTCAACTATTCACAATGTATTCACAAATATGTGATAAGATACTTCTGACAAAATCTCCACAATTCAGAAAGGTTCGGCATTATGGAACAGCTTGATTTCAGACTTTCGATTCCCAAAAAGGATGACTACGACATCATCGTCTGCGGCGGCGGAATTGCGGGATGCGCGGCGGCTCTGGAGGGTGCACGGCTCGGCAAAAAGGTGCTCCTTCTGGAAAAATCCGTCCTGCTCGGCGGTCTTGCAACCATGGGACTGGTGAATTATTTCGTTCCCATGTGCAACGGACGCGGCAAGCAGATCTGCTTCGGCATGGCGGAGGAATTCCTGCGTCTTTCGCTGAAATACGGCTACGACACGCTTCCGGCGGAATGGCGGGACGGTGAACCGGAGAATCCCACAAATGCACGGTATCAGACCCACTATTCGCCCTACATCTACGCCATGCAGCTGACCGAGCTGATCGTGGATGCGGGTGTGAAGCTCCTCTTCGACTGCAATGCGGCGTATCCGATCATGGACGGCGGACACTGCACCGGCATCGTCACCGACTCGAAGTCCGGGCTGGAATTCTACGGTGCGCGTCAGATCATCGACACCACGGGCGACGCGGACATCTGTCAGAAAGCGGGCTTTCCCACCGTCGACGGCAAGAATTACTTCACGTGGTTCGGACGCATGGTAACGCTGGAAAGCTGTAAGAAGGCGATCGAATCCGGACGTGCCGATCGTGCGGTTGTGACCATCGCCGGCGGAAACGCAAACCTCTACGGCGGAAATCATCCGAAGGACATGCCGTTCTTCTGGGGCACGGGCGTGGAAACCGTCTCGGACAACCTCATCAAAAACCAGCTGACGATGCTTGACAGACTGAAAACCACCGACCGCTTCAGCCGTGAAGTGACAACGGTGCCGATGATGCCGCAGTTCCGGTGCATCCGCAGAATCGAGGGTGACGTTACGGTTTACGAAAATCAGGCGTACCAGCATTTCGAGGACTCCGTCTGTGCGATCAACGACTTCGACCGGCGCGATTTCCTGTACGAAGTACCGCTCAGATCCCTCGTCCGTCACGGATTTGACAACATCATCACCGCCGGACGGAGCGCATCCGCTGACGGGTACGCATGGGACGTATTCCGCGTGATTCCTCCGGCAATTCTCACCGGTCAGGCGGCGGCTGTGTGCGCATCCCGTGCAATCGACGACGCATGCGCGATTTACGACGTGAACATCGGTGCGGTGCAGTCGAAGCTCGAATCCGAAAACGTCATGATCCACTTCGACGACGCGCTGATCCCCGAAAAATCCGACTACACCCACATGTACGTGGAAAAAATGTAAAACCGAAAGTGACTTCTTATGTATTCCCTTCTTCTTGCGATTATTTATCTCTCGTTCATCAGCCTCGGTCTGCCGGATTCCCTGCTCGGTTCCGCGTGGCCGGTGATGCGGTTTGAGTTCGGCGCGGGTCTCTCCTTTGCCGGATTCATCTCGATGCTCATCTGCGGATGCACGATCATTTCCAGCCTTGCGTCCGATTTTCTGACCCGGAAATTCGGCGCGGGAAAAGTGACAGCGGTCAGCGTTGCAATGACGGCTATCGCATTGCTGGGATTTTCCATGGCGGATTCGCTCGTTCTCCTGTGCATTCTCGCCATTCCCTACGGTCTCGGTGCCGGTGCCGTGGATGCCGCGCTGAACAATTACGTTGCCCTTCACTTTGCCGCGCGTCACATGAGCTGGCTCCACTGCTTCTGGGGCGTCGGTGCGTCGATCAGTCCCTACATCATGAGCGCATGTCTTGCAGTGGACAACAACTGGCGCGGCGGGTATCTCACCGTTTCCGTGATCCAGATTGTGCTGACGGTGTGCCTGTTCGCGACCCTTCCCCTGTGGAAGAAAATGCAGACCGCCGAATCCGCCGGGGAAGAACGCGCAGAACCCGTCGGTGTGATCGGTGCCTTGAAAATCCCCGGCGTGCCGTTCATTCTGCTGGCGTTTCTCGCATACTGCGGTCTCGAAGCTACAACAAGCCTCTGGGCGAGCAGTTATCTCGTGGAATTCCGCGGATCCGATCCCGAGACGGCGGCACGATATGCGTCCCTGTTCTACCTCGGACTGACGGGCGGACGGCTTCTGAACGGATTCCTCGCAGACCGGTTCAGTGACAGAACGCTCATCCGGGTCGGCAGTATCATCATGCTCTCGGGTATGGTGCTTCTGATGCTCCCGATTCCGTCAGTGATTCCCGCGGCGGCAGGTCTTCTCATCATCGGACTGGGATGTGCACCGGTTTATCCCTGCATCATCCACTCCACCCCTGCGAATTTCGGAGCAAAGAACTCGCAGGCGATCATCGGAATCCAGATGGCGAGCGCGTATGTCGGAAGTACGCTGCTTCCGCCAGTGTTCGGTCTGATTGCGGATTTCGTCAGCGTGAGCTGGTATCCGTTCTGGCTGGCGGCGTTCACTGTATTGCAGATTGCGATGACCGAGCGGCTGAATGCGCTGTTCAAGGGCAAGAACGGCTGAAAAACATAAGCGAATACAAAAAAGGCAGGACTTCTTTTTCGGAAATCCTGCCGATTTTTTATTGGATTTACAGAATGCTCAGTGCAAATACCGCGGCGATTGCGAGAATCAGACCGATGATTTTGTTCCGGTTGAGCTTTTCCTTGAGGATCACCGCCGACCAGAGCACCGACACGATCAGCACGCCGCCGTTGTCGAGGGAATAAAGCACGGCTACGTTGATGAGCCCGAGCGCGTACATGAGAATGTTCACTGCGGATGCCGCCGATACGGATGCGAGAATCACGAACAGCGTGGACTTTTTCGTCTGTCGGAATCCGGGAAGTGCCGCTTTGCCCGCCTGAATCAACAGGAGCAGGAACGCGAACACCGCCGAGGAGAAGAACGTCATCATAATCATTTCCGCGCTCTCTTCCCCGTTCATGACGGATTTCTGTGTATTCAGGAGCGCGCCATAGATGCCGTTTGCGAGACCGAGCAGGAGCACTGCGATCAGGAATTTCGCGGACACCTTCGTTTCGGACTTTTTGTCCTCGAGATTGAGGAAGACGAACGACACGAGCATCACGCCGATGGCAATGTACTGCCACACAGTCAGCGTCGCGCCGTCGTGGATCATTGACCAGAACATCGGGATCAGGATGCCGCCGGAGAGGTTGAAAATCATTGTGATGGCGTAGGATCCGATGGAGGAGGCGCGGATG
>JAFTPW010000231.1:0-3281 GCA_017463075.1 Clostridia bacterium | reverse complement strand
CTTGTACAGATGGTAGAATTTTTCACATCTTTCTGATATATTTTATTCAGTGAAAGAGCGCGAAAATAAGAGTTTGAAGGTGTGAATGTATGAAATATGAGTTTAGAGAATTGGATGAAAAGACAATCCGAAACTTGATTGAATTGTCAAAGAAGTGGCAGGAAGAAGATTGTTCATACGGTATGATTGCGAACACCGAAGAAGACATAAAAACACCTCTGTGTGCTGCGGTGGATAACGACGAAATCGTTGGATATATTTTCGGGCATTATTATGTCACGGAAAACAAAACATCCTACATAGACGTTGGATGTGAATGTTTTTCGGTTGACGAATTGTATGTTCTCCCTGCATACAGAAGTCAAGTTATCGGAAAAGAACTGTATAAGCGTATGGAAAAAGCAGTAAAAGATTCCTGTGCATATATCACACTAAATACATCCACGAAGGATTATAAGAAGATACTGCACTTTTATGTGGATGAATTGGACATGAACTTTCACAGTGCATTCTTAATAAAATCTGTGGAAGAATAATTCCAATTCATTGGATGTGTTCGATAACTTGATTTCAACCAACTTCCATCCGCTCCTGTCTGATGTTCGATGTGTGGTTTTGAGCCGCACGAAAGCCTCCCTTGGGTGCTGCCGAACCAAGTGCATCATACGAAAAATCCGGCCTATGAGCAAACAATAGGTCGGATTAACTGTTTTTATGAGCACCATCCCATGGAGGTGATTTTTTATTTGCAGTTTCGTTATCCCAGCAGAACGTCCGAAATCAGCATCACGCAGAATCCGACGAGGAGGGCATAAGTTGCGCCTCGTTCGCTTCCGTGGGCGTGGGTTTCCGGGATCATTTCATCGCTGACGACGTAGAGCATGGTGCCGCCTGCGAATGCCAGCGCGAACGGCAGAATCGCCGAGGCAAGACTGACCGCGAAGTAGCCGATGAGTGTGCCGACAACCTCGACAAGTCCCGTAATCATGGCGCAGACGAAGGTTTTCTTCGGGGATACACCTGCCGCGAGCATGGGACCGATGATGACCATACCCTCGGGGATGTTCTGAAGCGCAATGCCGCCCGCGATCATGAGAGCCTGCGATACATTGCCCGAGCCGAATCCGACGCCCGCCGCGATGCCTTCCGGCAGATTGTGGATGGCGATGGCAGTCACGAACAGGAGAACCTTGCTCAGATTCGCGTTGTGGTGCTCCTCGATGTCACTGCCGACCATTTTGTGCAGATGCGGAACCAGCTTGTCGATCAGGTTCAGGCATAACGCGCCCGTGAAAATCCCGGCAATGGTGAGTATCAGCCCGTACTTCCCGCCGTAATCCAGAGAGGGCAGGATCAGACCGAGCACCGCGGCAGAGAGCATCACCCCTGCTGCGAAGGACAGGACGATGTCTGAAAAACGGTGGGAGATTTTTTTGAATACAAAGCCGATGAGGGAGCCGATGATCGTCGCACCGCCTACGCCAAGGGCTGTCAGAAATACCATTTCCATAAATCAATCTCCTTTCAGTGCCGGCGCAGTCTTTCTTACACTTTGTCGTGACCCATCATGATATCGGAGATCACGTCGAGTACCTTGTCATGGCATCCGCCGCAGCCGGTGGAACAGTGGGTAACCTTCTTCACGTCTTCGAATGCTTCCAGAACATCGCTGAATTTCTTCATCTTGTGCAGAGCCTGTGCGATATCGTTGTAGCTTACCTGCTTGCATTTGCAGATTGTGTAGTTTTCCTTCATTGTTGTGATCTCCTTTGTTAGTCAAGAATTTTACCGTCGGTGGAGATTGTTACCACCTGCCACGGGATGAATTTACCGCTTGCCTGAAGTGCGCGTTTGACTGCGTTTTCAATGCCGCCGCAGCAGGGAACTTCCATGCGCACGATTTTCACGCTTTTGATATTGTTGTTTCGGATGATCGCGGTCAGCTTTTCCGCATAATCGCCTTCGTCCAGTTTCGGGCATCCGATGAGGGTAATGTGATTCCGGATGAATTCGTTGTGGAAGTTACCGTATGCATAGGCTGTGCAGTCCGCCGCGATGAGGAGATTTGCGTTGTCGAAATACGGTGCATTCACGGGAACGAGCTTGATCTGGCACGGCCACTGCTGAAGCTGACTGCTTACGGAAGAAGCTGCCGGTCTGCCGATTGCGGGAACGTCACGCTTGATCGCCTTGGACTGGGTTCCGGGACAGCCGCAGGGGAGCTTGACCCCGTGTTTCTTCATTTTCGCCTGACGGACTGCTTCTTCGTTGTATGCCGGCGCCTCGCGTTCCTCAAAGCTGATGGCATCGGTGGGACATGCAGGGAGACAGTCGCCGAGACCGTCGCAGTAATCCTCGCGGGTCAGCTTTGCCTTGCCGTTTACCATTTCGATGGCACCTTCATGGCACGCCGCGGCACACGCTCCGCATCCGTTGCATTTTTCTTCGTCGATCTTAATGATCTTTCTGCGCATATAGTATCCTCCTTTGTATCGGATGGCTGAAAGTTGTTCTTGCTTTTCTGCCTTTATTATAGTATAATAGAGCCGTAATGTATGTTGAATTTTCAACAAAACGGAGAAAAACATGAAAAAATATTATGATATTCTGAAAAACTGCCCGTTGTTTGAGCGAATCAGGGAAGAGAATCTCCTTCGGATGCTGACCTGTCTCGGCGCAAAGGTGGAAGCTTTCGATAAAAAATACACCGTCATCGCCGAAGGAAATCCCGCAAAGTACATCGGCATCGTCCTCACCGGCTCCGTGCAGGTCGTGCGGATCGATTACTACGGCAACCGGAGTATTCTCACCGAAGTCGGTGCCGGAGATGTGTTCGGAGAAGCCTTTGCCTGTGCGGAGATCGACGCCATTCCTGTGACGGTCATCGCGAACGAGCCGTGTCTCATCATGCTCATCGACTGCGGGCATATCCTGCACACCTGCGAGAACAACTGCGGCTTCCATCAGCAGCTCATCTATAATTTAATGAAGGATCTCGCTACCAAAACTCTGCTGTTCCATCAGAAAATCGAGATCATGTCCAAGCGGTCCACACGCGATAAGCTCATGACCTACCTCATGTTTCAGGCGAAAAAAACGGGAAAGAACCGGTTCACCATCCCGTTCGACCGTCAGGAGCTCGCGGATTATCTCGAGGTTGACAGGAGCGGTCTGTCGGCGGAAATCAGCAAGCTCCGCAGGGAAGGCGTGCTTGAGAGCGAAAAGAACGAATTCATCCTGTTATAATACGAAGCGGCGGCGTTTGTCTGCCGTTTTTTTAT
>JAFTPW010000230.1:0-4584 GCA_017463075.1 Clostridia bacterium | reverse complement strand
TCTGAAGTTATGATTGGAAGAATACCACCCGGTTCCCGAGAATTTCCCTTGCGGAAAATTCTCCGAAGTTCAGCGGATTTTGAAAAGAGAAGAGAAAAGGTACATTTTCTTCGAAAATGAATGAAAAAACGTGCGGTCGAAAGCTGAAGTTCAGCCAACAACCGCACGTTTCCATTCAATCAAGATGCGTCAGCATTTTTTCCGATCGCGGGATCGGACTTCGGAAGCAGGATTTTCGCCGGCCGGAAGATGGTCTGATATTTATTCATGAATTTCACCGAATCCTTTCGTGCTGAGGTGGAAATACTTGTATATTATACACGCATGCCTAAAAATTGTCAGCAGAATTTGTATGATTATTCGATTTAATTTGCAAAAAATCATTGACAAATTCATAATTATCTCATATTATATAGTGTGTGGAATTTTTTATTCCGGCACCGCACCAAAAAAAGAAAAAAGTTTAAGTTTAAAATACATCCGAGGTTGATTATCGTGGACATTCAAAATTGCAATATCAAAGTCGTAAAGTTCGGCGGCAGCTCTCTCGCAGACGCGGAGCACTTCAAAATGGTCGCCGACATCATTCATGCCGATCCGGCGCGATGCTATGTCGTTCCCTCCGCACCCGGCAAGCGCTTCTCCGCTGACACCAAGGTTACGGATATGCTGTACGAATGCTATAACGTTGCCTCTTCCGGCGGCGATATCGAAAACGTGTTCGGCAAGGTCTGTGAACGCTACAATCTCATCATCGAAGGTCTCGGGATCGACTACGACCTGAGCGACGAGTTCAACCACATCAAGTGGGCGATCATGCACCACGCGGGTCGGGACTACGCAGCCAGCCGCGGCGAATACCTCAACGGTCTGGTTCTCGCGAAGTACCTCGGCTTTGACTTCATCGATCCCGCGCGCTTCGTCCGCTTCTTCGACAACGGCGTGTTCGACTCCGAAACCACCAACAACCTGCTGGCGGAAGAGATGAAGCGTCACAGAACCGGCGTCATTCCCGGCTTCTACGGCTCCATGCCCAACGGCACCATCCGCACCTTCTCCCGCGGCGGAAGCGACATCACCGGCTCCGTTGTGGCACGTGCGGTTTACGCGGATCTGTACGAAAACTGGACGGACGTCAGCGGCTTCCTCATGGCAGACCCGAGAATCGTCGAAAATCCGCGCGGCATCAAGTATATCACCTACCGTGAGCTGCGTGAGCTGTCCTACATGGGCGCGGGCGTTCTTCACGAGGATGCGATCTTCCCCGTGCGCTTTGCCGGCATTCCGATCAACATCCGCAACACCAACAAGCCCGAGGATGAGGGCACCATGATCGTTCCGCACACCGACTACTACGACACCGAAAGCATCATCACCGGTATCGCGGGCAAGAAGGGCTTCACGATCATCAACATCGAAAAGGCGATGATGAACGCGGAAAAGGGCTTCGGACGCAAGGTTCTTGAGGTCATCGAGCACGAAAACCTCTCCTTCGAGCACCTTCCCTCCGGCATCGACACCATGTGCGTCATTCTGAGCACGTCGGAAATCGAAAACAGCCGCGAGCGCATCATCAACCGCATCTGCAACACCGTGGAACCCGACGCCGTCACCACCGAAGACGGTCTGGCACTCATCGCAGTCGTAGGCCGCGCAATGGTCAAGTCCAAGGGCACCGCAGTCCGCGTCTTCAAGGCAGCAGCCAACGCCGGCATCAACATCCGCATGATCGATCAGGGCTCCTCCGAGCTGAACATCATCATCGGCGTCGACGAAAAGGACTTCGAAAAAGCAATGCAGGCGATCTACGCGGAATTTGTGAGATGGTAATTGTTCGTCAGTGTCCGCGTGCGGCTTCGCCTAAAAGAATAAAGAAGAAATAATAGATAATAAATAAGAAAGATGGGTGCGGATTGTACCCGAATCCCACGCCATGCGCCGCAGGCTGAGTTTACCGCGGGAACCAAGTGTTACCTTCAATAGCGAAACCTTAAACCAAAAAATACAAAAAAGAGAGGCGTTACCCTAACTCCTCTCTTTCAATCTTTCTCTGGGAAGATTCCCTCACGCCTTCGGTACGATGTGCGCAGGAAGTGCCGTGCCGCCGACAACGTGGAAATGCAGGTGGAATACGGTCTGACCGGCGTCCGCTCCGCAGTTCGAAATCACGCGGTAGCCGTTCGTGCATCCGCCGAGCTTCGCGATTTCCGGGATCTTTTCGAAAATCTTCGCGACAATCCCGCTGTTCTCAGCCGTAACGGCATCCATCGACGCGATGTGCGCCTTCGGAATCACGAGCACGTGGCACGGCGCCTCCGGATTGATGTCGCGGAACGCCAGCATGTCGTCGTCCTCGTAAACCTTTGTCGACGGGATCTCGCCCGCAATGATCTTGCAGAATAAGCAGTTTTCCATTTTGTGTTTCTCCTTTGAAGCATGCATTTTATCACATCTATTCTACCACATTATCACATAAAAATCAAGGATTTCCATCATCATGAACAAAGTATTTGACATCCATACCCACACCTACCCGGAAGCCATCGCCGAAAAAGCGTGCGTGAACCTCGGGAAATTCTATGACTTCATCGTCGAAGGAGAAGGCACCTATGCCCATCTCGAATCGCAGGCGAAGGAAAACAACGTCTGCGGATACCTCCTCTTCTCCGTCTGCACCAATGCCCAGCAGGTTCAGAAGGTGAATTCCTCCATCGCTGCCCTCGCCGAGCTGTCCCGTTCCCACGGCTTCAAAACCGTCGGATACGCCGGGATGCATCAGGATTATCCCGATTTCCGCGGCGAGCTGGAACGCTGTGCAGAACTCGGTCTTCGCGGCGTGAAGATTCATCCGGACATTCAGGGCGTGGATATCAACGATGCGCGGCTCCTCCCGCTGTACGAAATCATGCAGGAGACGGACATGCCGCTCTACCTCCACATGGGTGACAACCGTCCGCAGTACCGCTTCTCCGAGGCAAAAAAGCTCGCGGAAGTGCTCGACAGGTTCCCTCGTCTCCGTGTGGTTGCGGCGCATCTCGGCGGTCACAAGGCTTGGGATGAAGCGCTCGAATACCTTGCCGGCAGACCGAACGTCATGTACGATACCTCCTCCGCGCTCTGGGCGATGACTCCCGAAACCGCGTTCGACATCATCCACAAGCTCGGCGTAAAGAACGTCATGTTCGGCACCGACTACCCCGTGAAGAACACCGCGGGCGAGCTGGAACGGTTCCATGCCGTCGGACTTTCAGCAGAGGAAGAGGCGGACATTCTCTGGAACAACGCGATCCGCTTCCTCGGACTTGAGGACTGACATGGATTACACCCTCACAAGTCTCTGGGACGATCTCGCCGCGTCCGAAAAGCCCGTTTTTCTCTACGGCACGGGCAACGGCGGAGACAAAATCATCGCGGCGCTGGAGAACTTCGGCGTGTCCCTCACGGGTGTGTTCGCATCCGACGGGTTTGTACGCGACCGCGAATTCCACGGCACGAAGGTGCGCGCCTACTCCGACGTGCGGGCGGAATTCGGGGACGATATCACCGTTCTGCTCGCGTTCGGCACGACTCTGCCCGATGTGCGCGCGTTCATTGAGGAGCTGGATGCCCGGCATGACCTGCGAATCCCGGATGTGCCCCTCTACGGCGGCGAGCTGTTTGACCGGACGTATTTTGACCGTCACCGGGAGGATCTCGAACGCTGCCGCGCGCGTCTTGCGGATGAAGAATCCCGGCTGATTTTCGATGACGCGGTCGCATTCCGGCTGACGGGACGGCTCCGTTACCTCGGACGTACGCAGTCCTTCGCGGATTCGGTTCTCTCGCTCTTCGGCGGGAAGCATTACACAACCATCCTCGACGGCGGCGCGTTCAAGGGAGACTCGACGGCTGATCTTGCCGCACTCTGCCCGGAGAAAATCATCGCAGTGGAGGCGGACCCGAAAACCTCCCTCAAGCTCGCGGCGTATGCGGAAGGCGAGACCCGGTGCACGGTGGAATGCGTGAATGCGGCGCTCTGGAACGAGGACGGCGAGCTGGAATACACCTCATCCGGCAGCCGCGGCTCGGGCGAATCCGGCAGAAACCGCCGTGCGAAGATCACCGCCGTTCCCTCTTTGACGATCGACACCCTCTGTAAAAACACCCGCGCCGATCTCATCAAGCTCGACATTGAGGGAGCCGAATGGGAAGCTCTTGAAGGCGGCGAGTCCGTCATCCACCGCGATCAGCCCGACATGGCAGTTTCCCTCTACCACAGAACCGACGACCTGTGGAAGCTGTGCGAACGCGTGGCGGATCTGCTGCCCCTGCACAGGCTGTTCTTGCGCAGACCTGAGTGCATCCCCTTCTGGGATTTGGTGGCGTTCGCAGTGAAAAGTGAAGAGTGAAAAGAGAAGAGAATAGGAAAATTTCCTCCGGAAATTGATATAATTAAAACGTGCGGCTTGAGCTGTTTCTTCAGCTTACGACCGCACGTTTCTAATTATTTCATTTTCGAAGAAATGTACCTTTCTCCTTTGTTTTCGTACAGAATCAACGTCAGCCTGAATTGTACAACGGGAGATCAATGATCTCCCCTACTGG
>JAFTPW010000229.1:0-18843 GCA_017463075.1 Clostridia bacterium | reverse complement strand
TGCGCCTTTCTCTAAAGAACTTACATTGTCCCAGGCTTTGAATCTCCTTATGCTTCGAGGCTACATCATCAAAAATGACGCTTCGGTGGGAGGGTGTACTTAGTATTTTGCTTTACATTTTTTTGACTGCCGTTTGACAGTATTTTCGTTATGCTATTCTTTATTTGACAAAACGCACGATCTGGTGTTTGTTTCAAACTTGGTTCCTCCGATCGTTTTTTCTTTTATCATATCACAAAATCCCCGTCCTGTAAACAGGATTCCCGTGAAAAATCAAGCAAAGCTGTACCTGCACCGCACGGATTCTGCCTTGCACGGACAACGGAAATGCGGTATAATCATCTCAACGGTACCGAAATCCATACAGGAGGACACCATGTCAATCGGAACGATCATCAAAAAACTGCGCCGGGAGCGGGACATGACGCAGGAGGAGCTTGCAGGTCTTCTCAATCTCACGCCCGCCGCAGTCTCAGGCTGGGAATGCGACCGCAACGCACCGGATATCAGCCAGCTTCCCATGCTCTCGCACATTTTCGGCGTGTCCGCGGATGTCCTGCTCGGCATCGACGTGACCGCACAGGAAGAGAAAATCGAAGCCGTCATCGCGCGTGCCGAATCCCTGCCGTCGAAGGAAGCCGCCGCACTGTACCGGGATGCCCTGCGTGAATTCCCAGCGTCATACCGCCTGATGCTCCGGCTCGCGGACAATCTCGACTACCGGAACGAACCGGAAACATGGGACGAAAGAGTCGCCGAGCAGATCGCGCTGTACGAAAAAATCCGCGAAACCTGCCGCGAGCCGTATTACAAAAACGTCGCGGACGGACGTCTGTGCGGGATTTACATCCGGCAGGGCAAACGGGACGAAGCGCGGAAAATTGCCGACGGCGTGCCGCATTTTCTGTACCCGCGCACCAGCCTTGACCGCATGCTCGCCGAGGGAATGGAAAAAATCCACGAGATGCACCACGGAATCCACGGAAAATTCGCCGATCTCTGCGACGATATGTACTTCTTCTCCATGCTGAAGGTCGACGGAAAGCCGTTTTTCACCCATGAGCAGGCGATTACGATTCTGGAGAAAATCCCGAAGCTGCATGAAATTTACTACGAGGACGGGGATTTCCGCAGTACCGGTCAGATTCTCGCGTGGTCGTACACCAGAATGGCGGAGCATTATGCCGAGCTCGGTGACGCTGAAAACGCGCTCCGGTGCATCCGCTCTGCCGCAGAACACGCACGCGCCATGGACGACTACGCCGACGGGCTGAGCGGTCCCTACGGCTTCACGGATGTCTGGGACTACCCGCAGTTTCCCGCAGAAAAACGGCACACATCCATTCTCGCGACGCCCGATCTCAGCTACCCGACGGCAACGCTCTGGTGCGGCACGGATGAGGAGGAATCCTCTTCGGATCAGCTCCGCCGCGACCTCACCCACCCACGCTTCGACTTCATCCGCGACGAAATTGCAGAAATCCTCTGACAAAACAGACCGTACCTTCCCAAAGCCGGGAAACCGTACGGTCTTATTTTTATCTATTATCTGTTCTCTCTTCTCTCTTATCTTAGCGGCGCGCAGCTTCCCAGTGTTCTCTCGCCTTCACCATTGCGCCGCGCTCATAGATCCCGTGCAGGAACATGTCACCGGCATAACCGTACTGCGTCAGAAGCTCCGCTGTCAGCGAAAAATCCACAATGCCGTCGCCGGTGCCGCAGAAATCGATGCCGTCCCCTTCGCGGATATCCTTGCCGTGAGCGATGACGATATCGTGCCCGTACACCTCAAACGCATGGGTGATGACGGATTGCACGTTTTCCGGATGCGCCTCGCCGCGGTGGAACAGATTCGCGCAGTCGAGGATCATTTTGATTTTGTCCGAGCCGACTCCATCCATGAGCCGACGTGCCCTCTCGGGAGTGGAGATCACATTGGATGCCTCCGACTCAATCGCGAGGGTGATGCCGTGCTTTTCCGCAGTCTCCGCCGCTCGCTGCATCGTGCCGTACATGGCATTCCACGCGTCATCCGTGTCGTTTTCGTCGGAATACGCCCAGAGATTGCCGGGATTTCTCGTCCCGGAGCAGAGCGAGATCATCTTCACGCCGAGTGCATCCGCCGCATCCGCAAGAACTTCCAGCCGTTTCAGTCCTGTCTGCCGGATTTCTTCATCGGGATGCGCCATGTTGAATGTGCCGTTGAAGACCATGACGGGCAGATTGTGCTTCGCGGATGCACGTTCAACGGCGCGGATCACGGACGGTGCGATGCTTTCGGGAATCTCAATGCATCCGTCGGGGATGTACCCGCTCTCCGCAATGGACGAAAACGCAAACTGCGTGCAGGCGTAGCCGTAGTGCCGGATCAGCGCGAACAGATCGTCAGCCGTCATCCGGGGCAAATTTTTTTCTTCAAAATCAGTGGTGCAGATACCGGTGCGCATGATGTCCTCCTTGATTGATGTTTATTTCACTTCCGTCACGAAATTCACGTTCCCGCGTCCGGTGAAGCGTCCGTTTTCGATCGTGACTTCCCCGTCAAATCCGCGGATCACAGTGCAGGAATCGGGATATCTCCCGTGATCGCGGAAGTCCGGGTTGTACCTCAGAAGCTCTGCGAAATCCGCGAGAATCAGCGCGCACGAGTCGGCAAGGATGATGTCTCCTTTGAATTTCATGCCGTGCTCCTTTCTTATCAAACACCCGGACAGCATGACAAAACATACCGCCCGGGCATTTCGGTTCTATTACATTGCAGTGAGCTTTGCGTAGATCTTCTTTGCGAGAAGCACGTGGCCCGCATCGTTCGGATGGAGTCCGTCGGGGCAGAAAGCAGCCTTGAGCACATCCACGCGGGGCTGGATTCCGCTTTCCGCGTACAGGTCAAGCACGGGCAGGGAGTAGAACTCTGCCACTTCGCGGATGATATTGACGTAAGTCTTCAGAACCGCAACGTCCTGCGCCTTCCAGCCGTCACCCTTGGGATTTTCCTCGTTGCAGCGGTGCAGAGGAGTCAGGATGAGGATCGGTTTGCCGGGGAAGCGTTCGTGGAGACGGGTCATGATGTGGTGGCATGCGCCGTAGAACGTGTACTGATCGCGGCTGGACATGTCTCCGAGAGGAGCGTCGCCGTGACCGAAGTCATTCGTACCGCCGAAGAGGACAACGATATCCGCGTCTTCATCGAGTTCTTCCACGCGGGTGCAGAAATCGAGGTCCCATCTGGGGTTCGCGGAGGGCTTGGACTGACGTGCAAACCGGGTGCCGCCGATGCCGTAGTTCTTCACTTCACATTCCGCCCACTGACCGATGAGGGTTACAAAATGCTTGTCGACGCCTGTGGTTCCGTGACCTTCCGTGATGCTGTCGCCGAGGAATACGATTTTCTTGCCTTTGAGTTCCATGATTTCGAGCCTTTCTTTATGTATATCTGTTCGCGGCCGACCGCAAGGGTCAGCCCTACGGTTTTATCGGAAATTTCTGCTTTCATTCTACCACGTTTTTGCCATTCCGTCAACTATGCAGGGACAAAATTGCAGATTGTGCGGTTTTCGCTGTGTCAATCCGTAATTTTTACCGCAACACCGTTGACTTCGACGCCTTCGTCCGCGGGAATGAGAACGTACTTCTTCCCATCGATCACCTTCGTCTCGACCATGTAGCTGAACTTCGGGTCGACGGAGATTTTCACCTGCGGCGTTACCAGCTCAAACTTCGACGCGTCGATGATGTTGACGGGATTGAAGGCAGCCGCCGTGCCGAATTCCTCGCCGCATTTCTGCTGGAACGCCTGCACCTTTTCGCCGCCGACACCGGTATTTTCGAGAATCACACCCACGTCGCGCGGCGTGATGTCGAGAGGTTCCGGATCCTTGCTTTCCTTGTGCTGTGCCATTTTCTCGCGGAGCTGTTCGTGCACCGCCTGCACCACATCGAAGCTGCATTCCTCCTCGAGCGTTTCCGCCAGAACTGCCTGAAATGCGTCTCTCTGCTCAGCCGAGGACAACGGAACCGCCGTACCGAAGACGTTTTCAATAATCCCCTGCGGCATTTCCTTTACGTCCTTCGTGAAGAAGAGTGCGTTGTGGATATTCGTCGCGCGGTCGTCAAACGCCGGGAACATGAAGCCGACCATGGGAGCGGAGACCGTCGCCTTTGCCGCATAGCTGTGGAACTGGCTTTCGTTCGCGAAGTACCCGAGCTCCGCCTTGCCGTCCTTCACCGGGCAGATCGCGCAGAGCATGTAGTTGAACACAGTATCCGAGCCGTCCGCGAGAAAATCGTCGTTCTTCGTCTTCTTCGGCACGTCGTAGGAGTCGCCGGCGATGAGGATGAGCCAGTTCATCTCCTCGGTTTCCAGTCCCGCGATGATCTTGTCGTACAGCTTGTTCCGCATTTCCTCATCATGACAGGCGTCTTTTCTGAGATCGTTGAGGAGTTTATGCTCCGCGCCGTCCGTGATCTGCTCGTTCGTGAACTGGAGATTCAACAGATTCTTGCCGAGCGTACCGCCGAGAGCACCCCGGAAGAGCGCGATAAACTTTTCCAGCTCGATCTCCGGCATCAGTCCCATCGAGACGTCCATTTTCGCGATGATTTCTTTATTGTAATTCACGTAGCATCCGTAGAGCTTGCCCATATTGTTCTTTCCGGGCGCGATTCTCCGGCGGATCTCGTTCAGTTCTTTCTGATTCATGTGTATTCCTCCGTTTTGTCAGTGAATGCAATTATACCACAAGTTTGTGAAGAATTCCAGCACCTGACGAAACGTTTTCCGTTATGGATCAATACCACTTCCATCCGGTGCAGTCCGAGCCGACGGTTTCGTCTCCCGCGAAGTACACCTCGCACGCAAAGTGATATCTGTCAGCATTGTACCACAAACCGACCCGCATTGCAAGCCGCGGAGCCCCTGCACACCCGTATAATTTTCGGCAAAATTTCCGCATTCCCTTGACTTTGCCGCGTTAATATAGTATAGTATTGGAAGATATCATTCTGAACGGGAGTACAATCATGAAAGAATACACCAATTACGCCGTAGAAAAAGCCATCGAGCTTCTCGCCATCGACAGCCCCACCGGCTACACAAAGGAAGCGGCACAGTGGACGAAATCCGCATTCGAAGCGCTCGGCTTTGACGCAAAGATCACCAACAAGGGCGGCGTCCTCATCGATCTCGGCGGCTCTGACGCGGACAACGCGCTTCTCATCGAGGCTCACATCGACACCCTCGGCGGCATCATCACCGAAATCAAGGGCAACGGACGTCCGAAAATCGCGAACCTCGGCGGTCTCCGTGCGGAAAACACCGAAACCGAAAACGTCCGCGTTCATACCCGTGACGGCAGAGTCTACGAAGGCACCTACCAGCTCGCAAACGCATCCGCACACGTGAATCTGAACTACGGTTCCACGCCGCGCAATTTTGCGAATCTCGAAGTCGTCCTTGACGAAGACGTACGCAATGCGGCGGATACCCGTGCGCTCGGCATCGAGGTCGGCGATTTCGTATGCTTCGAGCCCCGCACCAAGGTCACCGCAAACGGTTACATCAAGAGCCGCTTCCTCGACGACAAGCTGTCCGTGGGCATCATTCTCGCTTTCGCAAAATACCTCGCTGACAACAAAATCACGCCCAAGAGACGCCTTTACGTACACATCACCGTCTACGAAGAAATCGGTCACGGCGGTTCCGCATCCGTTCCGGCAGGGGTCACCGAAGGTCTCGCAATCGACATGGGCTGTGTCGGCGACGGTCTCTCCTGCACCGAAAAGATGGTTTCCATCTGCGTGAAGGATGCCGGCGGTCCCTACAACTACGACATGGTCACCGGACTCATCGAAGCGGCGAAGAAGGAAGGTGCTGACTACGCAGTGGATGCCTACAACTCCTACGGCTCCGACGTGGAAGCAACCCTGCGCGGCGGCTGGGATATCCGTCACGGTCTGATCGGTCCCGGCGTTTATGCAAGCCACGGCTACGAACGTTCCCACATCGACGGCGTGGAAAATACGCTCAAGGTGCTCAAGGGATACGTCGGTGTGTAATGCATAATTCAGAATGCAGAATGTATAATGCATAAGTTTCATGAAATTTCGGGAGATGCTCGCGTATCTTCCGTTTTTTCATGTTTATTTACGTCAAAACCCTTGATTTTACATATATTCCGTATTATAATATAGGGTAAATTTTTTCACACCGGATGTATAATTATGAAATTATCTGAACTCTTGAAGCAGGACAGAATGTCCCTTTCGTTTGAAGTATTCCCGCCGAAGACGGACACTGCGTTTACCTCCGTGAAGGAAGCAACCGAAGAAATCGCGCGGCTGAATCCGTCGTTTGTCAGCGTTACCTACGGAGCCGGCGGCGGAACGAGCAGATACACGCTGGATATCGCAAAAAACATCAAACAGACCTACGGCGTGCCGACTCTGGCGCATCTGACCTGCGTTTCCTCGACCCGTGAGACCGTACATCAGCGCATCGAAGACATGAAGAACGCCGGCATCGAGAACGTGATGGCACTGCGCGGCGATCTGACTCCCGAGCTGGAAAACGCCGACCGCAGTCAGTGGACGTACCACCATGCCGTGGATCTGGTGCGGGAGCTGAAGGAATCGGATGCGGATTTCTGCATCGGCGGCGCATGCTACCCGGAAATCCATCCGGAAAGCGCGAATCAGAAGGAAGACATCCTTTATCTGAAGGAAAAAGTGGACGCCGGATGCGAATTCCTGACCACGCAGATGTTTTTCGACAACAATCTTCTCTACAACTTCCTCTACAAAATTCGCGAAGCGGGCATCACCGTTCCCGTCATCCCCGGCATCATGCCGATCACCAACGCCAAGCAGGTCGAACGCGCCATCAAGCTGTCCGGATCGTTCATGCCCCAGCGGTTCAAGTCCCTCGTGGACAAATACGGCTCAAGTCCCGAGGCAATGAAGCAGGCGGGCATCGTCTACGCGCTCGACCAGATCATCGACCTGTACGCAAACGGCATCAAAAACGTCCACGTTTACTCCATGAACAAGCCGGACGTCGCGGAAAAGATCCAGTCGAATCTTTCGGAAATCATCAGATGAATGTAAAGCTGTATCCCGCCGATGCCATACTGCCCGCTGACCGGCGCGAAATCCTGCGGTATGCCCGTGCCGGAGACGCCGGAGAACGCGAAAACAGCCTGCTCACCGAATGTCTCGCGGATCTTCTGCCGCATCTCACGTACCGGGTTGCGTGGGCGGAGTATCCTGTCACCATCAACGGCAGTCACCTCAATCTCGGATTCACAGAGACGGATTCGGCGGATCTCGCGAAAAATCTCCGTGACTGCCCGCGCATCGTGCTTTTTGCCGCCACCATTGGATTTGCCCCGGACAGACTGGCGCAGAAATACAGCCGGATCTCGCCGGTGAAGGCACTGTTCCTCGAATCCATCGGAAACGAGCGCATCGAAACCCTCTGCGACCTGTTCTGTGCGGAATTTCCCGGTGCGCGTCCGCGGTTCAGTCCCGGCTACGGCGATCTTTCGCTTGATTTACAGCGGGAAATCCTTGCCTCCCTCGACTGTCCGCGGAAAATCGGGCTGACGCTGAACGAAAGTCTGCTTCTCTCGCCGTCCAAATCGGTCACGGCAATCATGGGAGTGCAGAATCACACGAAGGAATGATTTATGAAACTTCTTGAATATATCGATAACAATATTCTCGTCTTTGACGGCGGGATGGGGACGCTTCTGCAAAAGGAAGGTCTGAAACCCGGAGAACTGCCGGAGACGTGGAACATGACCCGCCCGGATGTGCTTGTGAAAATCCACGGGGACTATTTCTCAGCCGGTGCGAATGTGGCGACCACGAACACCTTCGGCGCGAATTCCCTGAAATTTTCACCCGACGAGCTGGATGACATCGTGCGCTGTGCCGTCGGCAATGTCCGCGCTGCAATTGCGGCATCCGATGCACCGCAGGCGAAGTTTGCCGCGCTCGATATCGGACCCACCGGACGGATGCTCAAGCCCCTCGGTGACTTCGATTTCGAGGACGCGGTCGCAGTTTTCGCCGAAACCGTGAAGCTCGGCGTGAAGTACGGCGCGGATTTCATCCTCATCGAGACCATGAACGACAGCTATGAGACGAAAGCCGCACTCCTTGCCGCGAAGGAAAACAGCACGCTCCCCGTGTTCGTCACCAACGCATACGGCGAGGACGGCAAGCTCATGACCGGTGCAAATCCCGCGGCGATGACGGCACTTCTCGAGGGTATGGGCGCGGACGTGATCGGCGTCAACTGCTCCCTCGGCCCGAAGCAGCTCACTCCCATCGCGGATGAATACCTGCGCACCGCGTCCGTTCCCGTCATGGTTCAGCCGAACGCGGGACTTCCCCATGTTTCAGCAGACTCAGGGGAGACCGTGTACGACGTGACGCCCGAAGAGTTTGCCGATGCCTGCGCCGCGATGGTTTCGTCCGGTGTGCGCGTGATCGGCGGATGCTGCGGCACGACGCCGGACTACATCCGCGCAGTCAGCGAGAGAATCCGCAAAATCGCACCCGTTCCCGTGACAGAGAAGCACCGCACCGTGGTTTCGTCCTACACCCACGCAGTTCAGTTTGGCGAAAATCCCATCCTCATCGGCGAGCGGATCAATCCGACGGGCAAAAAGCGCTTCAAGCAGGCACTTGCCGAGCACGACATCGGTTATATATTAAATGAAGGAATTTCGCAGGCGGAAAAGGGTGTGCACATCCTCGACGTCAACGTGGGTCTGCCCGAGATTGACGAATGCGCGATGCTCACCGAAGCCGTCACGGAGCTTCAGGCGGTCACCGATCTGCCGCTTCAGATTGACACCGCCGACCCTGCCGCGATGGAATCCGCACTCAGACGATACAACGGCAAGGCGATGATTAACTCCGTCAACGGCAAGGCGGAAAGCATGGCGGCAATCTTCCCGCTGATGAAGAAATACGGCGGCGTCGCGGTTGCCCTGACCCTTGACGAGGACGGAATCCCCGAAAACGTCGAAGGCCGCGTCGCGATTGCCGAAAAAATCCTCCGTGAAGCCGAAAAATACGGTATTTCCAAGGACGATATCATCTTTGACACCCTCGCCATGACGATCAGTGCATCCGCAGAGTCCGCTCTGACGACGGTGAAAGCCCTGCACGAAATCCGTCACCGACTGGGATGTCACACCTCGCTCGGCGTATCGAATATCTCCTTCGGTCTGCCCCAGCGCGATTTCATCAACTCGACGTTCTTCGCGATGGCACTGGAGCAGGGTCTCTCCGCGGCGATTCTCAATCCCTACTCCGGCGACATGATGAAGACCTACTACGCCTACCGCGCGCTCCATGCCCTGGACGAAAACTGCGCGGAATATATTGATTTTGCATCAAACTTCGTTCCCGCGCAGTCAAATCCGGTCAATGCCCCGAAAACGGAAACGAAGCCGGATGCAAGTGCCGACCAAACCGCGTCGGAATTGCAGAAGGCGATCGAAAAGGGACTCCGCGAACAGGCTGCCGCTCTGACCGGTGCACTTCTCGCATCCGTCCCGCCGCTTGACGTCGTTCAGCAGGAGATCATTCCCGCACTGGGCACCGTCGGCCGCGGATTTGAAGCGAAAACCGTGTACCTGCCCCAGCTTCTGATGAGCGCGGAGGCAGCAAAAGCCGCGTTCGAGAAGATCAAGGAAAAGCTGGCGGGCACGTCATCCTCTGCGATCCGTTCACCGTTCGTGATTGCGACCGTCAAAGGCGACATCCACGACATCGGCAAGAACATCGTGAAGCTGATTCTGGAAAACTACGGCTTCGCGGTCTCCGATCTCGGACGTGACGTCGCGCCGGAAACGATTGCGGAGGAAGTGATCCGTCTGCATGCCCCGTTCGCCGGTCTGAGCGCGCTGATGACAACGACCGTCCCTGCCATGGAAGAGACCGTGAAGCTCCTACGCGAGAAAGCTCCGTGGTGCAGAATCGTCGTGGGCGGTGCCGTCCTGACCGAGGAAACTGCCGCAAACATGGGCGCCGACAAGTATGCGAAAGACGCCATGGAAACGGTGAGATGGGCGGAAGAAGAGGAAAAGCGGCTGATGTAATGTGCAGTTGTGGTAAGTAGTTTAACAGAAATACGCCAAAAGCATTTAACACACTTATACAAAATCTGATATAAAACTGCGTGGAGGTACCTTTCGCAAAAAGTACCTCCACGTTTTCTATTTCTGATATGATTTCATGCAATCTGTTAATTCCAAAATATAGTCAGTCGATGTTCTGTACAGAAGTGCCAGACGAATCAATACATCACTTGGAATATCTCTTACTCCTCTTTCATACCTGCTGTATTGGGATTGTTTCATTCCAAGATATTCCGCTACCTGCATCTGTGTAAGGTCGTGGTCTTCCCGTAAATCACGTAATCGGCGATAATAACTATCCATATAATCCTCTGTAATATAACCATTTGGTATTGACATTTTAATATGGATTATGTATAATTATCATATAATATAACCATTTGGTTATATTTAAATTAATAGGAGTAATGATTATATGGAAAAGAAAGTCAGAAACGCCGAATACAGGTGTCAATATTGCGGCAAGCGTGTAACAAGAGGCGTTAATACAGGTAAACCTCTTGCAAGCCCATGTCCCAAGAGAGAAAAAATGAGTAATGGAACAAGACCACCGCATCGCTGGGAAAAAATCAGAGAATATTAACGAATGAGGTATTGAAAATGACTTTAGGCGACATTCTAAAAGGCACCTTGAAAGTTGTCGGCAGTGCAGGTTTGATATTGGTTTCAGGCATGGCAAAAGCAGCAGCAAACATAGCAGAAGAAAACGGCAACGATTCCGGTGCATATGATGAACTTAGTGACAGTTGTATGAAACAGCTCGATAAAATGTGGACAAACAGTTCAGATTATGAAGAACCATCAGAATCTGAGGAATATAGAAGGCAACGTAATAATATCGACAAAAAACTGAAACGCGTAGAAGCGGTGATCAAAAAGACACAATCTCTTGCCAAAGAAGCTGAAAGAGAGGGAAATACAGAACTTTACGAAGACTATATGAAAAAGATTGAGGAATATAAAAACAGACTTTATGAAATTCAAGAAGAGCAACGAGATTTGGCGGATGGCTATTTTAATTCACAGTATGATGATTCCAATGATGAGTACAACGAATATGATGATTAACTATTATAATATGCTTTACATAGTCGAAATAACACTTCATCCTTCGGTTATCTTATAAAAACGAATAACATTTTCACATTCCGCCGCAGTTTCGCATATCCTGTACCGAATCCTCACGGAGGTACGTTATGCACAAGGATACCTATCACAGCTTCACTGAAATTCTCAGCGGACGACCGCATGCACTGGCACAAATCCAAGGCAGCACGGAGTACCCGGATCTCTTCGGCACCGTCCGTTTTTTCCGCACCAATTTCGGCACGCTCGTGGAAACCGAAGTCCGCGGACTGCCGGATCCGGGCAAAGCGTGTCAGAATCCCGTATTCGGGTTTCACATCCACGACGGCACCTCCTGCACCGGAGACGAAACCGATCCGTTTGCCGACGCGGGCATGCACTACAATCCCGGAAACTGTCCGCATCCCGCGCATGCCGGAGATCTGCCGCCGCTCTTCGGGAATTCGGGAGCCGCCTACTCCGTTTTTCTCACGCGCCGCTTCACGGTCAGCGAAATCCTCGGCAGAACCGTCGTCATCCACGCATCCCCGGACGATTTCACGACCCAGCCCGCGGGAAACTCCGGCAGAAAAATCGCCTGCGGTGTCATCATCCCGTCTCCGATGCCGTACTGAATCAGACAGCGTCCCTTCCCGCGCCATGGGATCGGACGCCGTTTTTGTTGATTACGCACACAAAAGCCGTTGACAGCATTTCCGTTTTCTGCTATAATGAAGAAAAATCACCGCGGATGAACGGTTTTCCCGGTGAAATTCTGACAAAAGCGAGGTATCCGCATGAAAACCTTCCGAAATCCCGTCTCTCCGTATGACGCACCCGATCCGTACATGGGTTACGATCCCGTCACCGGGTACTATTATGCCCTGTTCACACGCGGACGCGTTCTCGAGCTGTTCCGCAGCCGGCATGCCGCAAACATCATCACCGACGGCGACTCCAAGGTAATCTACACCCCGGACGGGGAACGCGACGGCATCTGGGGCGACATCTGGGCTCCCGAAATGCACCGCGGCTCCAACGGCAAGTGGTACATCTACACGAGCGGACGCAAGGAGGAAAAGCCGAGTGAAAAGCGTCTGTTCATCATGGAAGCGCTCACGGACGACCCCTTCGGCGAATGGCAGTTCAAGTGCAAGCCGACCCCGGACGTATTCTCCATCGACCCGACGATCTACACCGCCGCGAACGGTCAGCAGTTCATCTGCTACTCCCGCGTGGACAACGGTCAGGTGCTCGACATCTGCGCGCTGGAAAATCCGTGGACGTTCAGCGAAAAGAAGGCCATGATCGCCCGCGCGAAGTACGACTGGGAAATGGTTCCTCCGTACGACGGCCCGCGCACGATCAACGAAGGCGCATTTTTCGTCGAGGAACACGGACGGCTGTACATCATCTACTCCGGCAACGGATGCTGGTCGGACTACTACTGCTTCGGCGTGCTGGAATACATCGGCGACGACCGAGGAGATCCCGACAAGATGTGCGATCCCGCGAACTGGATCAAGCACGACAAGCCGATTTTCGAGATGGCAAACGGCGTCTACGGTCCGGGTCACGCGTCCTTCTTCCACTCACCCGACGGCACGGAGCTGTGGTGCGCTTATCACGGCATGAAGGAGCACAACGAAAAGGTCGTCTACGCGCCGCGCTACTTCAACATTCAGAAGGTGAACTTCGACGAGACCGGCTATCCCGTCATGGGCGAACCCACCGGATATGAGGTGGATCTGGTTCCGCCATCTGGTGAGCGGGAATAATTTCCAGCCAGAATTGTTCGATATCCGTCCCGCTCCTGAGAATTTCTCTTTGGAGAAATTCTCCAAGGTTTATCCGATGATTTAAGAATCCCATAAAACCGAAAACAGCCTTTGAGTGCGGTACTGTCCGGCTCATCGGCTGTTTTTGTGTGTCACCGCTCCGTTGGAATTCCAACGACACGTTGCAGCTGCTTGCGAATGCGTTGCTTGTGTTTTTTCCGCCGGCGTGTTATACTGTACTTGCCCGGGTAAATCATATCACAAAGGAGACAACCAATGGAACAGATCGGCAGTATTTTGAAACGACTCCGCACGGAGCGGGGATTTACGCAGACCGAGGTTGCCGCGGCGATTTCGGTGACGTCACAGGCGGTTTCCAAGTGGGAGAACGGCTCGGGGATGCCGGATGTGAGTCAGCTGGTGCCGCTCGCGGATTTCTTCGGCGTGACGGTAGACTGCATTCTCGGCAGACGGGACAACGCCGCGGAGGAGGAAATCGCGGAGTATATCGCGAAATTCGACGATATCGTCTGCTTTGGACGGGATCTCGCCAAGGAACAGGGGATTTCCGTTGAAGAAGCCTTCGATATCCTCATCGAGGAGGCGCGGAAGATGTGCCGGAAATATCCGGGAAATTACCGTCTGATGGCGCATCTGTCGTGGGTTCTGTATTTCGCGCCCAAGGAAGGCGGGTACGACGGCAATCAGAAAGCATGCGAGCTTTACGGGGAGCTGGTGGATCTCGAGGAACGGATTCTCGCGGAATGCCCCGACAGCAAGCTGAGAAACGACGCCGTTATTATAATGGTATGGACGTATCCCTATCTCAACCGCTACGACAGAATCAAAGCACTGGCAGAACAGTCTATGCCGATGTACGGATGCCGGGAAGCACTTCTCTGCGATGCGGCAGAACACGGCACGGAGGAGCACCGGAAATACAACGAGGAGTATCTGCACCACTGCATCAAGCACATCCACTATGCACTCTGGGGCTGGTATTTCCGCAAGGACTGTCCTCCCGAAGAATGCCTCGCCCTTGCCGACATGGAGTGGAAGATCTATCACGCCTACCATGACCGCGGCGATTTCGACAAATGGGAGACAGGGCACTTGTTTGAAAACCGTCTCTATGCGGCACGGGCATATCTTGCCATGAACAACGAAGCCGCCGCAGACCGTGCGATTCAGGAAGGACTGGATCTGCTTGCCGCCGTCATGCCGGATGAAGCGGAAGTTTACACATCCACTGCCATGACACGGGTCGACAGGCGGGTACCATGGCACCGTTATCCGGAACCCGACTGGGTGAGAGACATGGCGAAATCGTTCACGAAAGACACCGGAGTTGACATCACGGACCGCATTGAAGGCGTACTGGTAACGTCCTGCTGACATTTCGTTTTGCTGAAACTGTACGACGGGCGAGCGTAAAACCCGCCCCTACTACGGTTTCTGCCAATTTTTCAGTCCGCTGACAGAATACAAATCAGCCGTACCTCCCATCACACCCGGGAAATACGGCTGATTTTTCATTTATTTTTCATCTTCCAGAATCCGCTTCATCTTCGCACCTGCCACTACACCTTCTTTTTCGCGCCGGGTCACGTCATTCCGCAGAAGCTGGTACACCGCCGCCGCGAGAGGTACGCCGAGGAGCATGCCGCCCACGCCGAGGACACCGCCGCCGATGGTGACTGCCGCGAGAACCCAAACACCCGGCAGACCGATCGATGCGCCGACGACACGGGGATAGATCAGGTTGCCTTCCAGCTGCTGGAGCACGACGAGAAAGATCACGAAGAACAGCGCCTGAATCGGCTCAACGGTGAAAATCATGAACGCGCCGACTGCCGCACCGATGTACGCACCCGCAACCGGGATCAGCGCCGTGAATCCGACGAGACATCCGATCATGGTCGCGTACGGGAAGCGGAAAATCAGCATGCCGATGATACAGAGACACCCGAGCACGACCGCCTCCACACACTGTCCGACAATGAAGCTGTGGAACGAGCCATCGATCACGCGCACAACGTACCGCACCCGGTTCGCAAGCCGTGTATGCAGGTAGCTGTCCATGAGTCTGCTGAGCTGTCCGCCGATCTGTTCCTTGCCGAGCAGGATGTAGATGGAGAACACAATCGCCACAACGAGCGTCACAATCCACGAGAACACGGACGTCACGATCGAGAAAATCGAGCCCATCGCACCGCCGACTCCGGTCAGAAGCCAGTCGCCCGCCGTCTTGATGATGCCCTGCCAGTCAATGTTGCCGTTCTGGATGTACGACGATCCCTCGCTCATGAGATAGCTCATGTCAAACCGCGCGTCAAGCCAGTCGTATGCTGTCTGAATTGCGCCCGGGAGCTTTTCCACAAGGAGCTTCACGCAGTCCACGAGTTCCGGGATAATCATGTACACCACCAGAACCACGACGAGCACCACTGCCGCAAACGCAAGCAGCATGCACAAGGGCCGCTTCAGTGCGCGAATCCACTTCCGTTTTGTCTTCGGATACAGTTTTTCGAACGCCGTCATCACGATGTTCACGATATACGCGATCACACAGCCCACGATCAGCGGGAATGCCGCACCGACTGCCACGCCGACGAACGCCGCAAACGCTTCCCAGTAGTGGATCACGAAGAACAGCGCCGCGGCTGTCAGCGCGATCTTGAGGCAGGTCTTCCATTTCAGTTCCATACTTACTCCAATCTTATAAGAGCGGTGCGACCGCTTTCATGATTACCCCGCGCAGCCATGTGCCGGGATTTCCTTTTTTCACCTGATCCATTGTCACTTCCTGGCACTGTGCCAGCGTTTTTCCGAAATCCGCTTCGATGTCCGCGATGCAGTCCGTGCCGCAGAGATACGCCGCGCATTCGAAATGGTGGTACAGGCTCCGGTAGTCGAGGTTGATCGTGCCGACCACTGCCTCCCGTCCGTCACAGCAGAACACCTTCGCGTGCACAAATCCGGGCGTGTATTCGTAAATCTTCACCCCGGACGCGAGCAGGGACGGATAGTGCGTTTTCGCCAGTGCGTAGGGCGTTTTTTTATCGGGAATCCCCGGCAGGATCAGGACCACTTCCACACCGCGCTCCGCGGCAAATTTGAGTGCCGTTTCCAGTTCCCCATCGAGGATGAGATACGGCGTCATCACGGAAACATACGACTGCGCACGGCTCAGAAGATCCATGTACACCCGCTCGCCGACCTTGTCTTCATCCAGAGGACAGTCCGCGTAGGGAATCACGTATCCGCCGGTTTCGTGTACATGAACTTCCTCCGTGAGATATTTCGTGAAGTCCGGATTGCGTTCGTAGATGCACCACATCTGCAAAAACAGAAGCGTGAAGCTCTTGACCGCCGCAACCTTGACCATCACCGCCGTGTCCTTCCAGTGACCGTGCTTTTCGATGGCGTTGATGTACTCGTCCGCGAGATTGATGCCGCCGGTGAATGCGGTTTTTCCGTCGATGACGAGGATTTTTCTGTGGTCGCGGTAGTTGTAGTGCGTCGACATGAACGGCGTGACGGGTGAGAATACGCGGCATTTGATCCCGAGCTTTGCGAGACGCTTCGGGTAATCGTGGCTCAGCGTCGTGAATTCGCAGGTGCCATCGTAAATAAGCCGGACATCCACGCCTTCTGCCGCTTTTTTCGCGAGAATTTCAAGGATGCGTCCCCACATCTCGCCCTCATCCACGATGAAGTATTCGAGGAAAATAAAGTCCCGCGCACCTCCCAGCTCCCGGAGAAGTGCTTCAAACTTCGCTTCTCCCGACGGGAAATAGGTCACGTCACACCCGCTGTACACGGGAAACCCGCCCTTCTGACGAAGATAGTACGCAAGCGACGCCGCACCGGGATTTTCCTGCTGCAAGGCTGTGAACACTTCCTCGTTCTGCGGGATTTTGTTCTCCGTCTCATCGATGAGCGTCTGAATCCGCTTTTTGAGTGCCCTGTGTCCGATGTCACTCCGCGAATACAGCAGCATCAGCGCACCGAACACCGGCATGAGCATGATGACCACAAACCACGTGATCTTCGCCGACGGGTCAATTCCGCTGCAATTGATGAGGTAAAGGACGGTTCCCACGGTGATGACCAGTTCCAGAAGGTAGAAATGGGGCATATACCGTTCGCCCAGCCAGAAAAACGCGGAGAAAAACAGCCCGAAGTGAACCAGCAGCATCACAGTCATCAGTCCGATCCGGCTGAAAACCGCGCGCACGATTCCCTTCTGACCCTTTTTCAAAAGCCGCATTCCGACGTTCGCCATGGCACCCTTCCGTTTGATTGTTTTTCCAACTTTATTATATACTCTCTATATTATACTTTGCCGCCCACCGGAAATCAATGCATCAGATATGAACGAAAGATGAGAATTCCATGAGAAAAAGGTGCATCCCGAAGAACACACCTTATTGATTCAATAGACCCGCGCGCCGTCGGCGAAAACGATCAAGGGAGCGGCTGCCCACGGATGGAACAGGCTCGTATTCCACTTCTGATCCTTGCCCCATGCCTCAAACGTCGTCGTCGCACCTTCGCGGAGCATGTTTTTCCAGCATCCGTCGTCCAGTGTCAGCTCAACGGCAAGATCCCGCCGTCCGTGCTTCACCAGTGCCGCGAGCGCGAAATACGCCATGTACACGCCCACCGAGGTCAGCCGTTTTTCCATGATGAAGTCGATCAGACGCTGTTTCCGTGCCTCATCCTCCGTGCCGATTTCAAACAGCAGGGGCAGGATATTCGAATGCGCCGCGGAGTGGGTCAGGCTTCCCCAGTCGCAGTACAGTCCGGTTTCGGGATTGTAAAACTCCCGCACGAACGCCGCCTTCACACGCGCACTTTCTCCCGTCACCGGCATGCCGAGGATGGTGTACAGTTCGTCCATGGCGTCGAGGAATCCGCACCAGAAGGCATTCAGCACATTGTGCACCCCGTCCCCGATCGGCTTCGGAAGCGGGAAATCGTATCCGTCGCGCAGATTCGCGGGCCAGTCGACGAGGTTCCACTTGTCCTTCACCCCTTCGATCAGGCCGTCCGGACGCATATACTGCCGGAAATAGCGGTAAATACCGGTCATGGCAGGCTCAACGTCCCGCAGGAATCCGATATCGTGATCGATCGCGTACACAAAGCACGCCTGTGCCGGAATCTGAAGGGAATAATCGGCGATTTCCTGCATGAGTGACCCGTTTGACACCGCCATCAGTCCCTCGCAGATGAAGGACGAATGACAGAATTCTCGGATCGCTTTTTTCATCATCGCCGTGTCTCCGGTAAGAATCGCGTGGGATCGTCCGCTGATCGAAACGTCGCCGGCATACTGCCCCTTCTCGCGCGTCGGACAATCCACGTAGCACGCCAGCACACCGTATTGGATCGTGTTTTCGCACAGCATGAGGATATCGCGCATCTCATCGGGCACATTTTCATACGACGCCCGCTTCTCAAACGGATAATGCCGCACCGAGAACTGAATCAGGTGAATATCCGCGCCTTCGGGATAGAGTATCTCCGCGTACCGGAACGCCTTGTAGTCAAACGGCTCGAAACAGTCCGCACCGCCCGAGAGAATCCATTTGTCCTCATACCGGCAGTTGCACCGCATCTCATACCGCACCGAGCCGTCTTCGTTCAATTCTTCGCCGTACCGCACAGTCACGCAGTCGCCGGATTTGCCGACACCGGTGACAGTCAGCGTGCCGACCATTTCCTGACCGAAGTCAACGCGTACGCATCCGGGCAGATTCTCGCGCTTCACGGGATACACCCCTTCAGCCGCAAGCTGCTTCGTCGGCTGCTTCACGAAGGTGTAGTCCGCATGGTTCTTT
>JAFTPW010000228.1:0-4367 GCA_017463075.1 Clostridia bacterium | reverse complement strand
TCTGCCTGTGACCGTCATTTCGGCGGCAAGAGCCGCGCAGACGATCTGATTTTTCATTTTGATGTAGTTGCCCTTGTCATACAGGGAAATCCGCACTGCCTGCGCGTCGTACTGGGGTTCATTGTCCGCATGGAGATCGAAGGTCCCCGAAGTAACCGACAAGCCGTAGTTAAGAAAACCTCTTAGCTGCGGCTTGTTTATCGAAAAACAACAGAACCCTGAATCCGTTGATTATTTTTTCGGTATTTTCAGAATCTGCCCGGAATAAATCGTATCCGATGTCAGATTGTTGAGTGCTTTTATCTCCGGGTACCTGCTGCCATCTCCAAGATATCGGCTGGCAATAGCCCAGAGAGAATCATTCTTCACAACGGTATGCGTGACCGATTGCTCCTGCTCGTTTTTTGAAAATCCGTTTCGTCCGGATGCTTTCACCAACCGGGGATAGTCGATATATCCGTAGTTCAGATCGACGCTTCCGTTAATGCCGGCAATCTTTCCGGTATGACTGTACTGCCATATCCCATGCGGATATCTGAAGTTGGTCTGCGTCACGCCTGTATGAGCAACCCACACAGCGTAGCGATTCAGCATTTCCGGCGTGAAATTGGCTTCCAGAAAGGACTTGTAGCTGTATATGCCAACCCAGTAACCGGCAGCCTCAAGTTCATCGCAGAACGCAGCCGTGATTTTTTGCAGCTGATCTTCCGCTAAGGCAAGCTGTGTTTTGTTTTCGATATCAAAATAGACCGGATACTCAAACACTTTGTTTTCCACAGACTTCATGCAGACTTCGGCTTCCTTTTTTGCTTCGTCAACCGACAGTGCGTAGCTGTACCAATAGGCTCCCACCGGAATGCCGTTTGATTTGCAGCCTGCGTAGTTCTTCTCGAATTGCGCGTCTTTCTGTGAAAGTGCCCAGCCATAACCGGCACGGAGGATGGCAAATTCCACGGCATCGGATTTTACCTTTTTCCAGTCAATATCCCCCTGGTGAACGGATACATCAATTCCTTTTGTCATGATAACACTTCCAATTCTTTTTCGTATATAAAGTTTCTGTAACATCACAGCAAAGGCACATTTCAAAAAAATGAGATGTGCCTTTGGCTGTAAAATTCAGTTTGTCAGCGGAAAATCAGCCGATCTGCGTAATGACGAGATGCGCAGAAACAGGACGTGTACCGCCTGCAAGCGGTGTAACGGTAAGCGCAGCCGCATTGCCGGCAGGATTCCGGACAGTCAGAATCGAGTCCGTAACCGTGGTTGTGACAATCGCCATACCCACGATCTGCGAAGCACCGGTAGCTCTGCCGAACACCGTGTATGCCAGATCCTCGCCGTTCAGGGTCAGGATCAGCTGGCCTGCTTCATCCACACTGACCTCAAACAGAATCTGATAGGTTCCGATCTGTGCCAGATTAAATGAATCCGGCCCGGTTCTGGAAATATTCGATCCGCTGTTCGGGCCGTCCTGCGGGAAGCTGACATCTGTTCCGGGAGCCACTGTAGCTGCATTATCGGGCGGCATCAATGCATAAAAATCTGCAAAATTCAGCACACCACCGGCAGGCCCCTGAGGACCAACGGGACCGGTTTCACCAACAGGACCCTGCGGACCCGGGGCTCCGGTAAAGCCTCTCGGACCCATCGGACCTTGCGGACCGGCAGGACCCTGAGGTCCCGGAGGACACTTTGAACAGTCAAAGTCACAGGGACGTTCGTCCTCGCAGGAATCTTTTTGACAGACGCAGTCACAATCACGTTTATCGTCGTCGCAATCATTCTGACGGTAATTCTGATTGACATTGTGTAACAGAAGAATCCGCAGAATAAAGCGAAAGAGCCAGCTTCTCCATTTCAATGAATGGGAAAGCTGGCTCTGCATTTCAGTATCGTGTTTATCTGAATATCGTCAATTGGCGTAATACTGTGCCTGTGCGTTCCAGAGTTCATAATACTTGCCGTTTTCATCCGACACCAGCGTATCATGGGAACCTTCCTGTATCAGTTCGCCGTGATCGAACACCGCAATAGAATCACAGAAGCGGCAGCTTGATAATCTGTGGCTGATGAATACCGCCGTTTTGTCCTTCACCAGAATATTGAAGTTCTCATAAACAGCCGCTTCTGCGATCGGGTCAAGTGCGGCTGTCGGTTCATCGAGAATCACAAACGGCGCATCCTTGTACAGCGCGCGGGCAAGGGCGATTTTCTGCATCTCACCGCCGGAGAAGTCGATGCCTTCATTGTCGTATTCTCTGCCGACTGCGCGTTTCAGTGCGTCTTTTTCTCGCGCTTCGGGATCGTTGTCAAGCGCATTCAGCTTGTCGCCAAGTCCCGCGCGGATCAGACAGCTGCGTGCTTTTTCGGCATCGTAAGTGAAATCGGCGGCGACGTTTTCACCGAGAGGGAAGCCGAACAAAGTATAATCCTGGAACACCACCGAAAACAGTGCCATATATTCGTCATACCTGTAACGTGTGATATCGATACCGTTGAGCAGAATTTTCCCCTCCGTCGGATCGTACAGCCGGCATAAGAGCTTGATGAATGTGGTTTTCCCGGAGCCGTTCTCACCGACGATCGCCAGTTTGTCACCGATCCGGAACTTCATATTCACATGACGCAGTGCCCATGCATCCGTACGGGGATACTTGAAACTGACATCGCGGAATTCGATTTCATAGTCGATGTCGTCCCGCTTTTCCACGGCGAGGGTTCCTTTGTACATATCATTTGGCAGGTCAAGGAATTCATAAAGCTCGAGAAGGTACTGGTTGTTGTGGCGGATACATCTGATATTGGAGGTAAGATCCGCGACTGCACCGATGAAACGGCTGATCGTTCCCTGATACATCACAAAATTGCCGATTCCGATGATTCCGATGTACGCTTTCGCCGCAATAAACAGGAAAACGGCAATATTCAGCAGCTGACGGACAATGGATGAAATCATATTATATTTCTGAGAAACCCCATGCCATTTCAGGAACCAGCCCGGACGAAGGACATATTTGCGGAATTCTTCCATGACGATCCGGTTTAAACCGAACAGGATCATGTCCGTTCCCCACATTTCGCAGAAAGCATCTACATGTGTCTCAAGTGCGGCACCTTCGTCACCAATGATTTTGTTCACCTTGGAAATTCTGGTATTGGAAATGCGAATCATGAAGTACGCATCCGCAAAAATGAAGACGACAATCAGCAGTGCGGAAACAGGGGCGTTGATGAATGCGAGGAAACCCGTAAAATTGCCTTCTGCCGTCATGGTGAACAGCGAGGCTGTCAGTGATACAGAAAAGATAATATTGAGTATATTGGAGAGCAGGTTAAACATCCGTTGTTTCACGTCATATAGCCCTGAACCGTTTGCATTCATGACCGTCACGATCTTTGAACGCAGGAGAACAATATCGGGATTTTCCAGATGTTCATACTGTGTATTGTTCTGAGCGTCAAGCATATAGGCTTCATAATGCGGCCATGTGAGATAGCTTTTCAGATTCATTCTGTTCCGCAGCAGTGTTTTTACAATGTATAGAATGAATTCGCCGATGACAGTGACACCAGCCAGAAGCAGAAGACGATTTACATCGCAGTTTCCTGCAAGTTCATTGACAAGCTGTGCAGACATATACAGTCCGAAGTACGGTGAAAATGTATTTGCAAGAATGTAGAGAAACTGATACGTCCAGAAATGCGGAAGGATCACATTCCATATTCCGACTGCACGGCGGATGAGCCGGAAATCTTCCGCCAGAGAACGTTTTGCGGTTTTTTCATTGCCGGTCATCTTCGTTGGTCTCCTCTCTGTAATACTTGCTCTGGATATCGAACAGTTCTCTGTACTTGCCGTTTGCCGCCATCAGCTCGTCATGCGTACCGACCTCAGCAAAATTTGCTCCATCGAGCAGGAAAATACGGTCGCAGAATCGCGTGGATGCAAGACGGTGTGAAATAAACACAGACGTAGTGTTTGCAGAGATCTCGTTGCAGCGGCGGTACATCCGGTCTTCCGCGATGGGATCGAGTGCCGCCGTCGGTTCATCGAGAATCATGCACAGCGGATTTTTGTACAGCAGCCGTGCCAGCAGAAGTCTCTGAGCCTCGCCGCCCGACAATTCGATGCCTTCTTTGTTGATTTTTCGGTTCAGAGGTGTTTCCGTACCCAGCGGCAGGGAAGTGATTTTTTCGGTCAGACCTGCAATTTCGATACAGCGTGTCAGCTTTTCACGGTCGATTTCCTCATCGGTCATGGCGGAGGCAATGTTCCGGGCGATGGAGACGGGAAGAAGATGATAGTCCTGCGGTACAAATCCGAACAGCGAATACATGTCGTCACGGGTGTATTCAAACAGGGT